>JAJZTO010000122.1 GCA_021848865.1 Myxococcales bacterium | reverse complement strand
GGGAGCTGCGCGAGCGGGGCGCCGAGCCGGCGGCGGTGGTGGGGCTCCTCGCCGCGCTCGCCGGCCTGGCACCCCCGGGGGCGCGGCTCCGGCCTCGCGACCTCCTCCCGGGCTTCCGGCTGGAGCAGGTTCCGCGCGGGGCGGCACGGTTGAAGCCCTCGTCGGTGGACGCCCTGCTGCGCTGAGACGCGGCGTCGCGCGGCCCGGCGCGCGATCCGTCGCGGTCCCTGCGGCGCGCTGACGCGGCCTTTCCGGCGCTGTCGGCTTTCCAGGCGCGTTCGTCGGAACCTTCCGACAGCCCCCGGCGCCAAGTGCCCGGAATTCCGCGCCGCCGACCTGGCAGGCCACGTGCAATCCCTCCTCGCGGGTGGCGCAAGGCAAGGCCACCGAGGACTCGCAGCAAACGAAACCACGCAGTTCACGAAAGGGAGACACCATGAACCGCAAGACCCCCACCCTGATCGGCGCCGCTGTCGGACTCGCTGCCTTCCTGGCCATCGCCCTCCTGCCGGCGCTGCTGTACGGCGGCTACGCGGGCGTGCTGCTGGCCGGCGGCCTCTTCGGCACCCCGGTGCAGCCCACCTTCCTGGTCCGCGCGCTCATCGTCTTCGGGATGGTGATGGGCGTGACCGGCGTCGGCTCGCTCTTCGCGGTCGGCGGCGCGGCCATCGGCGCGGCGGTCTCGGCGCTGGCGGCCCCGACCGAGAAGCCGGTCGAGCACCAGGTGAAGGCGTAGCAGGGAACGGCACGGGATCCGAGGGAGCGGAGCAGCTCGCAGCGCACGCGGCACCAGGCAGCACGAGGAAGAAGGAGGACGTCATGACCCGCAAGACCTACACCCTCATCGGCGCAGCCATCGGACTCGCCACCTTCCTCGCCGTCGCCCTCCTGCCGGCCCTGCTGTACGGCGGCTACGCGGGCGTGCTGCTGGCCGGCGGCCTCTTCGGCACCCCGGTGCACGCGACCTTCGCGGTCCGGACCGTGGTCGTCGTCGGGATGGTGATGGGCGTCATCGGCGTGGGCGGCCTCTTCACGGTGGCCGGCGCCGCCGCCGGCGCCGCGGTCGCTGCCCTGACGGCGGGCCCGGTGACCGAGCCGAAGCCGGGGAAGCACGAGGCGTAGCCCGGAGGACGGGCGGCGAAGATCGGGCGGTCCGGGCGGGTCCCGGGCCGCCTGATGCATTTCTGGACGCCAGGGGGCCCCGCGATGGGACCGCCTCGCTGACCGTCGCCCGGTTCCGGCCGTGCACCTCGGGACTCGGCCCCCTCGGCGGCCCTCGCCCCCGCTCCGGCGGGGGAGAGGGCCAGCGCGGTGCGCGCGTCCCCATGTCGCCGAGCGGGCCCGGGGGCCCTCGCCTCGCGCCGGCGCCTACACCTCGGCCCCGAGGATCGCCGCCAGCGTCTCGCGCAGGTAGGAGGCCGCGGTGGCGAGGGTCCGCACCGTGCCGGCCGGCGAGCGGCCCAGCGCCGGCGCGACCTCGACGAGGTCGGCCCCGGCGAAGGGCATCCCGGGCAGCTCTCGCCCGGCCCGGCGGACGAGCGCCCGCACCCACTCCGGCTCGAGCCCGCGAGGCTCGGGCGTCCCGGTGGCCTCGGCGTACCGCTCGTCGGTGCCGTCGATGTCGTTCGAGAGGTAGAGGCCCGACGCGCCGGTGGCGCGCAGCGCGGCCAGGACCTCCTCCATCGCCCGCTCCGGCTCGCGCCGGACGTCGGCGGCCCAGAACTGGCGCACCCCGGTGCTCTCCTCCCAGTGGCCGCGGTCGCGGCGCGTCGCCCGGACGCCCACCTGGACCACCCGCCCCGGGCCGAGCAGCCGGGCGGCGTGGAAGGCCCAGGTGGCGAAGCAGTAGCGGACGCCGAGCCGCTCGGCGAGCAGGTCGGTGTGGGCGTCGAGGTGGAGGACCGCGAGCCCGGGCCGTGCCGCGGCGATCGCCTTCACCGCCGGCCAGGCCACCGAGTGGTCGCCGCCCAGCACCACCGGGACCGCCCGCGGGGCCAGCGAGAGCAGGAGCGAGAGGGCCCGCTCGGCCATCGAGAGGGCCGAGACCGGCAGCCGCGCCGTCTCCGCGGCCGGCAGCCCGGGGTAGAGCGCCCGGCGCGAGGCCTCGAGCTGCTCGGCGGAGAGCATCTCGTCGTGGAGGAGCTGCGGGACCACGAAGACGTCCCCCACGTCCACCACGCCGGCGGCCCCGGCCCGGCGGTAGAACGCCGGGTCCTCCTCGACCAGCCGGGCGCGGATCTCCTGCGGCCCCTCGTTGGCGCCGCGCCGGATGCCGGCGCCGACGTCGGAGGGGACGCCGAGGAGCAGCACCCGGGCCTCCCGGGCCCGCGCCAGCGCCTCGCGCCAGCGGAAGGCGATCTCGTTCTCGCTCTCCGCGCCGTAGATCCGGCGCTGGACGGCGAGCTGCTCCTCGCGGCCGGTGGAGACCACGTACAGCCCTCCGGCGGCGGGGCGGAGCAGCAGCGCGAGCTCGGCGACCGGGTCCACGGTGGGAATCTACCTCAGGGGCCGTCGCCCTCGATGGACGGGCCCGCCAGGGCGGCCTCGACCGGGACCGGGCGCCAGCGGGCGCGGACCACCTTCCAGTCCCCGTCCTCCCGCTCCAGCCGCAGCTGGAGCCGGTGAACCGAGCCGCTGGCCGGCAGCACGTCGGCGAGCCTCACCCCCTTGCCGCTGCGCGCCAGCACCACGTCCACCGCCGCGCGCGCCGCGTTCCCGGCCACCTCGATCCGCGTGCCGGCGATCGAGACCGACACCCACTCGCCCCGGAGGATCTGGAGGGCGACGAGCTGCTTCAGGCCGCGCCGGTCCAGCCCCTCGCCGGCGAAGCGCTCCGAGACCGCCTCGACCACCTCGCCGGCCTTCCGCTCCTCGGCGGCGCGGGCGGCGGCGGCGAGCAGCCCCCGGATGCGCTCCTCGTCGGTCGCGGGGGCGCGGAGCAGGCGGGCCGCGAGCAGGCCGCCGCCGACGGCGACGAGGGCGAGGACGGCGAGGAGGGCGGCCTTGCGCATCGGGGTATCCTGGCACCATCGCGCCGCGCGGCCCAGCGCCGCGCCGGGAGGCCCCATGTCGAGCGTCCGCGTCGAGAAGCAGGGAGCGGTGACCACCGTGGTCCTCTCCCGCCCCGAGGTCCGCAACGCCGTCGACGGCCCCACCGCGGCGGCGCTGGTCGCCGCCTTCCGCGACTTCGAGCGCGACCCGGAGGCGCGGGTGGCGGTGCTCTACGGCGAGGGCGGGACCTTCTGCGCCGGGGCCGACCTCAAGGCGGTCGCCGCCGGGAAGCCCTTCGAGCTGGACGAGGAGGGCGACGGGCCCATGGGGCCGAGCCGCATCCCGCTCGCCAAGCCGGTGATCGCCGCGGTGGCGGGCCACGCCGTGGCCGGCGGCCTGGAGCTGGCGCTGTGGTGCGATCTCCGGGTGGTGGAGGAGGGGGCGGTGCTGGGCGTCTTCTGCCGCCGCTGGGGCGTCCCGCTCATCGACGGGGGCACGGTGCGCCTCCCGCGCGTCGTCGGCGTGGGGCGTGCGCTCGAGCTGGTCCTCACCGGCCGCCCGGTGGGCGCCGCCGAGGCGCTGCAGATGGGGCTCGCGAACCGCGTGGTGCCGGCCGGCCGGGCGCGGCCCGAGGCCGAGGCGCTGGCCCGGGAGATCGCCGCCTTCCCCCAGGCCTGCATGCTCGCCGACCGGGCCTCCGCCTACCGGTCGCTCGGCCTCGACCTCGCGGAGGCGCTCCGCGCCGAGCACCGGAGCGGCGCCCCCATCCTGCTCGCGGAGTCGCGGGCCGGGGCCGCCGCCTTCGCCGCCGGACAGGGGCGGCACGGCGCCGCCCGGAAGCCGGAGCGATGAGGCGCTCAGGCCGGCTTCCAGCTCCGGACCAGCTCCACCAGCGTGCGCAGCGGCACCCCGGTGCCGCCCTTCGACCAGTAGCCGCGCTCCTTGGTGGTGTGGGACGGCCCGGCGACGTCGAGGTGGGCCCAGGGGACGCCGCCGGTGAACTCCTGGAGGAAGAGGCCGGCGGTGAGCGCCCCGCCCCAGCGCTCGCCGGTGTTCTTGAGGTCGGCGACGTCGGACTTCAAGTTGTCGCGGAGCGCCTCGGGGAGCGGCAGCCGCCAGAGCTCCTCGCCGGAGCGGCGCGCCGCCTCCAGGACCGCCTCCACCACCGGGCCGTCGGGCCCCAGGACCCCGGCCACGGTGGGGCCGAGCGCCACCACGCAGGCGCCGGTGAGCGTGGCCACGTCCACCAGCGCCGCGGGCTTCAGGGTCGCGGCGGCCCAGGCCAGCACGTCCCCCAGCACCAGCCGTCCCTCGGCGTCGGTGTTGGTCACCTGGACCGTCTTCCCGTTGCAGGCGCGCAGCACGTCGCTCGGCTTGTAGGCCCGGCCCCCGGGCATGTTCTCGCAGGCGCCGAAGAGGGCGTGGACCGGGAAGGGCGGCGCCAGCGCCGCCACCACCCGCATGGCGCCGACCACCGCCGCGGCGCCGGCCATGTCGGAGTTCATCGTCACCATGCTCTCGGTGGGCTTCAGCGACAGCCCGCCCGAGTCGAAGGTGACGGCCTTGCCCACCAGCACCAGGGGCGGCCGCTTCCCCGCCGCCCCCTTGGGGATCCAGCTCAGCTTCACCAGGCGCGGCTCCTCCGCGGAGCCCCGGGTCACGCCCAGGAACATCCCCATGCCCAGGGCGGCGATCTCCCGGCGGCCGCGCACCTCGACGCGCAGCCCGGCGGCGCGGCCCAGCTCCTCGGCGGCGCGCGCCAGGGCGGAGGGCGTGCAGGCCGCGGGCGGCTCGTTCACCAGGTCCCGGGCCCAGGCCACCGCGCCGGCGGTGGCCTCCGCCAGCCGCGCCGCCTCCTTGGCCGCCGCGGCCCGCTCCTGGCCGCGGGGCAGCACCACCGCCACCCGCTCCGGCCGCGCCGGCTTCTGCTTCGAGAGGTAGCGGTCGAAGCGGTAGGCGCCGAGCAGCGCCCCCTCGGCGGCGGCGCGCACCCCGTCGGCCGGGTCGAGCCCGGCCGGCACCACCACCGCCAGCGAGCGCGCCCCGGCGCGGCCCGCGGCCCGGGCGGCGTGGCCGGCGGCGACGCGCAGCGCCTCCGGCGAGCCCGCGCCGCGCCGGGTGCCGAGGCCGACCAGGCACAGCCGCGCCGCCGGCAGCCGGCCCAGGGTGTGGAGCACCAGGGTGGCGTCGGCCTTGCCGGTGAAGCCCTCGTCGCGGACCGCCGCGGCCAGGTGGCCCGAGAGGCGACGGTCGAGGTCGGCGAGCGGGCCGGAGAGCGCCTTCACCTCCTCCTCGGTGACCGGGAGCGCCAGGAGGTCGGCCTCGGCGGCCGCCGGGGTCGCGCCGCGCAGGTGGAGGGTGGGCATGATCGAGGTCCTGTCGGGGAAGCGGCCGGGCGGGCGCCCGGCGCGGGGGTCGGTCAGGGGCGGCCCGCCTTCTCCAGGCGGGCCACGGCGTCGGAGGCCTCGGCGGCGCCGCAGACGGGCGTGAGCTGGGTGGTGCCCAGCAGCCCCTTGCTCTCCTTCTTCGCCTGCGCCAGCACCTGGAGCCGCGGCAGCGCCGCCGGATCGCCCAGCTCGGTGAGCCGGCGCACCGCCAGCCGCCGCAGCTCGCAGTCGGGGTCGGAGAGGAGCCCGCCGTAGAGGGCCAGCCGGTCGAGCCGGGGCTCGATCCCCATGGCGCGGGCCAGCTCCACCGCCCGCATCCGTCCCGCCGCCGGCCCGGCCCCGCCCGCCACCGCCAGCACCGCGGCGTGGGCCGGCGCGCCGGCCCGGTTCAGGACCTGGGCGGCGGCGTCGGCCACGTTCCGCTCCGAGAGCAATGCGGTGGCCAGGGTGGTGTAGGCGCCGGCGTCCAGCGAGGCCGGGTCGATGGCCTGCGCCTCCGCGTAGGCCTCCACCGCCGCCGCGGTCCCGCCCGGCTGCTGGGAGAGGGACCTCCCGTACAGCACCCGGAGCCGCGCGCTCTCCGGGTGCCGGGGGACCGCGCGGGCGAGCAGCTCGCGCGCCTCCTCCGCCTTGCTGTCGGCGAGGAGCGCGGCGGCCCGCTCCTCGGGGCGCGCCCGCCGCCAGGCCCCGTAGCCGATGCCCACCGCCAGCGCCGTGGCGAGGGCGCCGGCGACGAGCAGCAGCACCCGCCCCCAGCCGCGGCGCGAGGCCTGCACCGGGATGTCGTCGAGCGGCAGGGTGACGACCGGCGGGGCCTCCGCCTCCCCGGCGGGCCGCGGCGTGGGCCCGGCGTCCGGCGCCGGGGTGCCCGGCGCGCCGGGCGGGGCCGGGCTCGGGCAGGCGCCGGGGGTGAGGGAGCTCTCGAGGTCCTGGGCCAGCTGCCCAGCGCTCGCCGGGCGCTCCGCGGGATCCTTGGCGCAGGCCCGGGCCACCGCGGAGAGCAGCAGCGGCCAGGCCTTGAGCTCGGGGCGCGCCTCGGAGAGCGAGGGCACCGGCCGGGTGGCCTGCATGAGCACCAGGCCGCGCGCGTCCTGGGCGTGGAAGGGGTGGCGCCCCGCCAGCATCCGCCAGGCGATGAGCCCCACCGCGTAGAGGTCGGCCCGCGCGTCCACCGCCTGCCCCATGGCCTGCTCGGGCGAGAGGTACTCCGGCGTGCCCACCACCATGCCGACCTGGGTGTCGCTGGGGGTCCCCGGGTCGGTGAGCTTGGCGATGCCGAAGTCCAGGATCTTCGCGACCGGGGGCTCGCCGACGAGGAAGACGTTCTCGGGCTTCAGGTCGCGGTGGACCACGCCGCGCTGGTGGGCCGCCTCCAGTCCCCGGCACACCTGCACCAGGATGGAGACCGCCGCCTCGGGCCGCAGCGCCCCCTCGCGCCGCAGCCGCTCGAAGAGGCTCTCCCCCTCCAGGAACTCCATCGCCAGGAAGAGCCAGCCCTCGGGGCTGCGGCCGAAGTCGGTGACCCGGACGATGTTGGGGTGCGCCAGGGTGGCGGCGATCTCCGCCTCCCGCCGGAAGCGCTCCACCAGGTCGGCGGAGAGCGTGAGGTCGGGACGCAGGACCTTGATGGCCTGGTCCTTGCGGAGGTGGACGTGCTCGGCGCGGAAGATCGCGCCCATGCCCCCCGAGGCGAGGTGCGAGACCAGCCGGTAGCGTCCGTCGAGCGTCGCGCCGACGAGGGCCTCGGGCCGGAACGGGGCGGGGGCGGGCTCCACCGGCGCCGATCCTACCGCGCGTCCGATCCGGCGGGGCGCTTTCCGTGGCGCGCGGTGACCACGGTGTGGATGCCGCCGCGGACCATGAAGTCGCCCACCACCTCGATCCAGCGGGGCCGCATCGCCCGGACCAGGTCGTCGCAGATGCGGTTGGTCACCGCCTCGTGGAAGGCCCCCTGGTCGCGGAAGCTCCAGAGGTACAGCTTCAGGCTCTTCAGCTCGACGCAGCGCTTCGCCGGGACGTAGCGGATGCGGATGGTGGCGAAGTCGGGCTGGCCGGTCCGCGGGCAGAGGCAGGTGAACTCCGGGCACTCCATCGAGATCTCGAAGGGGCGCTCGGGACGCGGGTTGGGGAAGACCTCGAGCTGCGTGCTCGGCTGGCTGGGCATGGCGCCCCCTTTCTAGCACCGGTCGGGCCCGGCCGCCCCCGGGCCGGCCGGGGACGAGCCCCGGCCCTAACGACCCGTAGGGGCGGGGCTTGTCCCCGCCCTCAGCCGCGCGGCGCCTTGTCGCGGCGCACCGAGGCGAACCACAGGTAGGCGCAGAGCCCGGCGAAGGCCAGCGCGCTCACCGTCTGGGAGATCGGCTCGTTGTCGTAGAAGGGGGTCTTGAGCCGGTCCTCGGCGTACCAGGGCAGCAGGCGCAGCCCGGCGCCGAGGACGCCGCCGAGCGCCCCGCCGGCCATCAGGA
>JAJZTO010000121.1 GCA_021848865.1 Myxococcales bacterium | reverse complement strand
GGGCGTGGAGGAGCTGGCCGGCGGCGAGGCGGTGCTGGGCTTCGTGATCTACTGGCTGGTGCACGACGAGCTCCACGTGCTCAACGTCGCCGTGGCCGCCGAGCACCGGCGCCGCGGGGCCGCCCGCGCCCTGATGGAGGAGGCCGCCGCCCGGGCGCGGGCCCGCGGGGCGCGCCTGGCGACGCTGGAGGTGCGGCGCTCCAACGCCGGGGCCATCGCCCTCTACCGCGGCCTGGGCTACCGGGAGGTGGCGGTCCGGCCCCGGTACTACGCCGAGGAGGCGGAGGATGCGATCGTCATGGAGCTGCGGCTCTGACGCCGCGCCCCCGGACCCGACCTCGAGACCCATGCCCATCGCCCTCGCCGCGCTCCTCCTCATGGCCCCGACCGCGACCCCGCCCCCCGGCGACTTCCTCGAGCAGTACGTGGCCACCCGCCGCTTCGCGGCCGGCCGTCCGGCCGCCGCCGAGCTCACGCCCGACGGGACGGCGGCGGTCTTCCTCCGCTCCGGCCCGCGGGACGCCGACCAGGCGCTGTACGCCACCGACCTGGCCAGCGGCGAGACCCGCCGGCTGGCCACCGCCGAGGGGCTGACCGGCGGGGCGGCGGCGACCCTGACGGCGGAGGAGCGGGCCCAGCTGGAGCGGCAGCGCATCACCGCGCGCGGCATCACCGCCTTCCACCTCTCCCGCGACGGGGAGCGGGTGGCGGTGGCGGCCGGCGGCCGCCTCTTCCTGGTGGAGCGGCGCACCGGCGCGGTGCGGGCGCTGCGCGCCTCGGGGCGCCCGCTCGACCCGACCTTCTCGCCCGACGGCCGGACGCTCTCCTACGTCGTCGGCCACGACCTGCGGCTGCTGGACCTCGCCGCCAACCGGGAGCGGCGGCTCACCCGCGGCGGCACCGAGGACGTGACCCACGGCACCGCCGAGTTCATCGCCCAGGAGGAGCTGGCCCGGTTCGAGGGCCACTGGTGGTCGCCCGACTCCCGCCGGCTCCTCTACCAGGAGACCGATCAGCGCGCGGTGGAGCGCTTCACGCTGCACGATCCGCTCCACCCCGAGCGGCCGGCCACGGTGGTCCGGTACCCCCGGGCCGGCGGGAAGAACGCGGTGGTCCGGCTGGGCGTGATCTCCGCCCGCGGCGGCAGGACCACCTGGCTGGACTGGGACCGGGAGGCCTTCCCCTACGTCGGGCAGGTCGCCTGGCCGGAGCGGGGCGCGCTCTCGATCGTGGTGCTCGACCGGCGGCAGCAGGTGAAGCGGCTCCTCGCCGCCGACCCGCGCACCGGCCGTACCCGGGTGCTGGTGGAGGAGCGGGACGCGCGCTGGGTGGAGCCGCACGCCCGCTTCCCGCGCTGGCTGCCCGACGGGAGCGGCTTCTTCTGGCTCACCGAGCGCCACGGCGCGGCCGAGCTGGAGCTGCGCGGCCCCGACGGCGCGCCTCGCGAGTCCTGGGTGGCGCCGGACCAGGGCTTCGAGGAGTGGGTGGGCTGGGATCCGGCGCGGCGCTGGCTCTGGTTCACCGGCGGCCCCAACCCCACCGAGAGCCACCTCTACGTGGTGAAGCGGCCGGGCGCGCCGGAGCCGTGGCGGCCGGGGGAGGGGCCGGGCCTGGCCACCGCCTCCCTCTCCCGCGACGGGCGGGTGCTGCTCGTCCGGGGAGGCGACTTCCGCGGGCCGGGCCCGGTCGAGGCCTGGCGGGCCGGCGGGGCGCGCCTGGCCGAGCTGCCCGCGGTGGCCGAGGCGCCGCCCTTCGCGACCCGCGGGGAGATCCGGCGGGTGGGGCCGGGGGAGGGGCTCTACGCGCTGCTGGTGCGCCCCCGCCACCCGGCGCCGGGCGCCCGGCTGCCGGTGCTGGTGCACGTCTACGGCGGGCCAGGCGCGCAGATGGTGAGGGCCGGGAGCGTCCCGCTGCTGCAGTGGATCGCCGACCAGGGCTTCGCCGTGGTGAGCATCGACAACCGCGGCACGCCCCGCCGCGGCGTGGAGTTCGCGCGGGCCATCCGCGGCGACTTCGCCGGGCCCACCCTGGAGGACCAGGTGACCGGCCTGCGGGCGCTCGCCGCCGAGGTCCCGGAGCTGGACCTGTCGCGGGTGGGCATCTGGGGCGGCTCCTTCGGCGGCTACATGGCCGCGCTGGGGGTGCTGCGCCGCCCCGACGTCTACCGGGCGGCGGTGGCCGAGGCGCCGGTGGTGGACTGGCGCGACTACGACACCGCCTACACCGAGCGCTACCTGGGCCTCCCCGGGGACATCCCCGGGGCCTACCAGCGCTCCTCGCTGCTCGGCGAGGCCGCCGGCCTGTCGCGGCCGCTCCTGCTCGTGCACGGGACGGCCGACGACAACGTCTGGCTCGTCCATTCGCTGAAGCTCTCCCAGGCGCTCTTCCGCGCCGGGCGTCGCCACGAGCTGCTGCTGCTGCCGGGGGCGGCCCACGGGATGTTCTCCTCGCAGGACCCGGTGCTGGTGCGGCGCGGGCTGGAGACGGTGGTGGCCTTCTTCCGCGAGAAGCTGCTCCGGTAGGGGCCGGGGCGCGACGCCGGCCCGGCCGGCCGGACGGTGACACCGCTCTCCGCGTGCGGTAGAACGCGCCCCCCATGGCCTGGCGACTCATCCGCTGGCTGCTCTTCCGGCTCGACCCCGAGCGCGCCCACCACCTCGCCCTGCGGTGGCTGCGGCTGCTCGGCTGGCGCCCGCTGGCGCGCCGCCTCCGGCCCCGCCCGGCCCCGAGCCTCCGGGTCCGCGTCCTGGGGCTCGACTTCGACGGCCCCCTGGGGCTCGCCGCCGGCTTCGACAAGGGGCAGGTGCGGGCCGCGGGCCTCCTGGCGCTGGGCTTCTCCCACGTGGAGATCGGCACCATCACCCCGCGCCCGCAGGCCGGGAACCCGGCGCCGCGCCTCTTCCGCCTCCCGGCGCACCGGGCGCTCATCAACCGCATGGGCTTCAACAACGACGGGATGGAGGCCTGCGCCGCGCGCCTGGCGGCGCTCCGGCGCGACGGCCGGCCCGGCCTGATCGGGGTGAACGTCGGCAAGAACAAGGACACCCCCAACGAGCGGGCCGAGGAGGACTACCTGGCCTGCATCGAGCGGCTCCACCCCTGGGCCGATTACCTGGTGGTGAACATCTCCTCGCCCAACACGCCGGGGCTGCGCGAGCTCCAGGAAAGGTCGGCGCTGGAGCGGCTGCTCGCCGCCTGCGCCGGGCGCGCCCGGGAGCTGCCGGTGCCGCGGCCGCTCCTCGTGAAGCTCGCCCCCGACCTCACCCCCGAGGCGTTCGACGAGGCGGTGGAGGTGGCGGTGGCGGCGGGGGCCGCGGGCGTCATCGCCACCAACACCACCGTCGAGCGCGGCGCGGTGCGGGGACACCCGCGCGCCGGCGAGGCGGGCGGCCTGTCGGGCGCCCCGCTGGAGGCCCGCGCCACCGAGGCGGTGCGCCGGGCCCACGCGCGGAGCGGCGGGCGCATCCCGGTGGTGGGAGTGGGTGGGATATTCACCGCGGAGGACGCCTACCGGAAGATCCGGGCCGGCGCCTCGCTGGTGCAGGTCTACACCGGCTTCATCTACGGGGGCCCGGCGATGCCGGCGAGCGTGCTCGCCGGGCTGGCCGAGCTGCTGCGCCGCGACGGCTTCCAGAGCATCGAGGAAGCCATCGGAGCCGACAGCCGTTTGGGGGGTGTCACAACCTGAACCGGCCTGAATCATGTAATTTGCAAGGAGCCCTGCAGGCTTATCCCGTGTTCACGGGGCTGACCCGGGGCTCTCGGGGAATTAGGTATAGGTAGGGATTTCGGGGACGACGCGTCGCGTCGCTTGACGGTCTGACGCAATGCGTTAGGATGGAACCGCCAGCGCGGGGACCGGCTCGCCGGCGAATTTCCATCCGGGTGAAGCGAGAGGAGGCCAGCCATGGCCGAGAAGACCGTCAAGGTCCCAGATTTCCTTCGTGAGCCGCTCGAGGCGGCGCAGGCGCGCCTCGAGACCCTCGAGGTCGACACGCAGCGGGTCCTGAAGGAGCTGGTGCAGAAGGGCAAGGCGAGCAGCCGCGACATCGGGGAGCTGATGCACCGGCTGTCGAAGCAGGACTGGAACGTGGAGCAGGTGCGTACCCGCCTCGAGAAGCGGCTCGGGAAGCTCCGCGCCCAGGGCAGGGAGCTGGCGTCGGAGTGGGGCGACCGGGCGCGCAGCGAGGCGGTGGAGCGGCTGGCCGAGCTGCAGCAGCGGGTCATCGGCTTCCTGGGCGTGGCCACCCGCGACCAGGTCGAGGAGCTCTCCCGGGAGCTGGAGCGGCTGTCGAGGAAGCTGGAGAAGGGCAAGCGGGCGAAGCGCCCGGTGCACCGGACCGGGGCCGGGGTGTCGCCGTGACCGCGTCGCCGGCGCGCCTCGAGGCCCTGGAAGAGGAGCGGCGAGAGCCCGCGGCGTAGGCGGGCGTCCGGAGGTCGCATGCGAGGACCGAGCACACGAGGGCTCCTGGGAGCCGCGGTGGCGGTGGCCGTCTCCGGCGCCGCGGTCCTCGCCCCGCGCGTCGCGGGGGAGGTCCGGATCCCGCTCGCGGCCGAGCGCTGGATCTCGGCGGCCTGCGGTGGGGAGGGCCCGTCCTGCGCCCGCTGGCAGGAGGTGCAGCGCCTCGCCAGCCTGCTCGGCGACCGCATGGAGGACGCGAGCCACGCCGAGCGGCTGCGGCTGGCCTCGGCCATCGTCGAGGAGTCGGGCGGCGCGCGCCTCGACCCGCTCTTCGTGCTGGCGGTCATCGAGGTCGAGTCGGGCTTCGACCAGGACGCGGTGAGCCGCCGCGGGGCGATGGGGCTCATGCAGCTGAAGCCCTCGACCCTGCTGCGCGAGGTGGAGCGGGCCCGGCTCGCGTCCGGCGACCTGGCCGACCCGGTCCTGAACGTCCGGGCCGGCATCCGCTACTTCCGGCGCCTCCTGGACGACTTCCGCCAGGATCAGGAGCTGGCCCTGATGGCCTACAACGCCGGGCCGGCGCGGATCAGCCGCCTCCGGCGCGAGGAGGGCGGGGTGCCGGCCTTCTACCGGGAGTACCCGCGCCGGGTCTACGCCGAGCTGCGGCGCCTCCGGGCCGATCCGCGGGTCCGCCTGGCCCTGGCCGGCGGGGCGGCGCCGCTGACGGCGATGCGCTAGAACCGCTCCGTGCGGATCACCGAGATCTTCTTCAGCATCCAGGGGGAGGGCACGCGCGCCGGGCGCCCCTGCGTCTTCGTCCGCTTCACCGGCTGCGACCTGCGCTGCGCCTGGTGCGACACCGCCTACGCCTTCGCCGGCGGGGTGGAGCGCTCCCGCCCCGAGATCCTGGCGGAGGTGGCGCGCCACCCGTCCCGCTTCGTGCTGCTCACCGGGGGCGAGCCGACGCTGCAGCCCGAGCTGCCGCAGCTGGCGCGCGAGCTGCTCGACCGCGGCTACGAGGTGGCGGTGGAGACGCACGGGCAGCGCCCGCTCGGCGGCCTCCCCCGCGAGGTGATCCGCATCGCCGACGTGAAGACGCCCGGCTCGGGCGAGGTGGCGCGGGACCTCTCCTGGCTCGCCGGGCTCCAGCCCCACGACGAGGTGAAGTTCGTGGTGGACTCGGAGGCCGACTGGCGCTGGTCGCTGGAGGTGATCCGCGCCGAGCGGCTGGAGGGGCGCGTCGCCATCCTGGTGTCTCCGGTCCAGGGCAAGGTCGACCCCCGCGACGCGGCCCGCTGGATCCTGGCGTCGGGCGTCGACGCCCGCCTGAATCTGCAGCTCCACAAGATCGTCTGGGGAGCGGAGGCCCGCGGGGTCTAGCCCCGGCCGGCTGCCGGGGGAGGGGAATCTTGACGCGGTGGCCCATGCAGGGCTACCAAGGCGAACGAATGCGAGCACTTGCGGCCATCGCGGCGGCGCTCGCCCTGGCGCCCGGCGGCGCGAGGGCCGGCCCCACCGTCTCGCTGAACGGCGTGAACATCGAGGGCGCGGTGAACCAGCGCTTCGACAACGCCACCGTGGTGATCGACGCGCAGGGCAACGTGAACATCCTGGCGCGCGGCTACACGGCGAGCCGCGCCGAGCCGGAGCCGCAGGCCGCGCCGGCGGCGGCGCCGGCGGCGGTGCCGGCCCGGCCGCCCATGGCGGCGCCCGCGCCGCGCCCCGGCGAGAAGCCCACCCGCCGCTACTTCCTGGTGGCCGAGCAGACCGCCCCCGGCATCACCGAGTACGACGTGGCGGTGTTCGTCAACGGCCGCTGGGTGCGCGAGCTGCGCGCCGACGGCGACGCCGAGCCCTTCGAGCTCACCCGCTTCCTGGTGACGGGTCCGAACAAGGTGACCATGGTCGCGACCAAGCACCTGGCGGGTTCGGCGCCGCGCAGCACCTCCCGCGACCAGACCCTGAAGGTGATCGTGGGGGAGGGGAGCGCCGGAGGCGGGACGGTCTACGTGGACCAGCCCCTCTACACCATGACCCGGAACGCGGCCGAGACCGGGACCTTCACCGAGGAGTACACCCTGGTCGCCCGCTAGCGGGGAGCACACGTGTTCCGACCCGACCCGAGCCTGACCCACTGGCCGGCCAGCCGCGAGCAGGTGGTGGCCGTCATCGAGAGCATCAACCAGCCGCAGATCTCCATCCCCGGCAAGCCGCCGCAGGCCGCCCAGGCCCACATCCTCGGGCTGCGCCAGGCGAACGGCACCTTCGCCATCGTGGTGGGCCTGCACCTCCGGCAGACCGGGGAGAACGTGGTGTACGTCCACGAGCGCCCGGAGATCCCCATCGAGGCCTACCGCGAGGTGGAGGCGGAGGGGTTGCACTTCCTGGAGTCGATGGGCTTCATGCTCGACAACGTGAACTTCGCCAAGCTCGCCCCCGAGGCGCAGGAGCAGACGCTGCGCCGCATCCCCTTGCTCCACCCCCAGCGGCCGTCCGCGCCCGCCGCGGCGGCCGACGCCCGCAACAGCCCGCGGCAGGCCCTGGCGCGGCTCCTGGCGGGGTTCTGACCGTGCGCCGCCTGGTCCCCGTCGCCGCCGCGCTGCTCGCCGCCTGCGCCTCGGGCCCCACCCCGCGCCAGCGCGAGGCCGCCGAGATCCACACCAACCTCGGCACCGAGGCGCTGCGCGCCGGCCGCTCCCAGGAGGCGCTGCGCGAGTTCGAGGAGGCGCTGAGGAGCAACGACGACCTGGCCGAGGCCCACCTGGGGCGCGGGCTGGTGCTGGAGTTCTCCTTCGGCCGCACCGACGAGGCGGAGAAGGAGTACCGGCGCGCCATCGCCCTGAAGCCCTCGATGTCGGAGGCCCACAACAACCTGGGCCAGCTGCTGGCCGGCCGCGGGCGGCTCGACGAGGCCCTCGCCGAGTTCGACGCCGCGCTCGCCAACATGTACTACCGCGAGCCCTACTCGGCCCGCTTCAACAAGGGGAAGGTGCTGGAGGCGCTGGGGCGGCGCGAGGAGGCCCTGGCGGAGCTGAGGACCTGCCTGACCCTGAACCCGCGCTACTGCCCCTGCCACCGCGAGACCGGGCGCATCCTGCTGGAGGCCGGCCGGGGCAAGGAGGCGCTGGCCGCCTTCGAGCGGCTGACGCAGCTCTGCGACAGGGACCCCGACGGCTGGTACCAGTCGGGCCTGGCGCAGCTCCGCCTGGGGGACGCCGAGGCGGCGCGCGTCGCCTTCGGGCGCTGCGCGGAGCTGGCGGGCGCCAGCGATCTGGGCGGGGAGTGCCGCCAGAAGCGCGACCAGCTGCGCTAGAGGGGGAGCGGGTGGACGGCGGGGAGCGCGAGGCGCGCGTGGCCGCGTTCGGCCGCTGGCTCCGCCAGGAGCGGGAGCTGCGCGGGCTGCCGCGGGAGGAGGTGGCGCGCCTCACCCGCATCGCGCCGGCCGTGGT
>JAJZTO010000120.1 GCA_021848865.1 Myxococcales bacterium | reverse complement strand
GGCGACGGAGAGCGGGCCGAGGCGAGCCTGCTCCTCGCCCTCTCCACCTGGCACGGCGCCGCCGAGGCCGAGCGCTTCGACGACGAGGCGCCGGCCAAGGCCCACTTCTGGCTGGGCGAGCTCTACCGGAGCTGGTTCGCGGCGCTGCCGCTCGACTTCTCGGCCGACGAGGCGGCGCAGGCCGAGGCGCTGGAGCGCGAGAGCCAGCTCCTGCTCCAGGCCCAGGGCCACTACCTGCGCGCCGCGCGCCGGGGAAGCCCGGCCTACGGCGTGGCCGGCGTCACCCGGGTGGGCGAGATGTACGAGTCGCTCTACACCCGGCTGGCCGGGGCGCCGCTGCCGCCCGGGCTCGACCAGGAGGAGGCCGCCGCCTGGCGCCACGAGCTGTGGAAGAAGCTCGAGGTGCTGGTGCAGAAGGCGGTCCAGGCCTACCAGGGGGCGCTCACCGCCGCCCGGGCCCGCGGCGTGGACAACCGCTTCTCCGAGGACGCGGAGCGATCGCTCGAGCGGCTCAAGCGGCTGCTGGTCTCGGCCGACGCCGGCGGCCCGCCCTAGCCGACGCCGGCGTGCTGCACCGCGCCGGCAGCCCGCGCCGCCCCGGCCGCCGGTCAGAAGCCCGCCGCCTCCACCAGGGCCACCGACGCGGAGCAGCCGATGCGGCTGGCGCCGGCCCGGACCAGCCGGAGCGCGGCGGCGGCGGTGCGGATCCCGCCCGACGCCTTCACCCCCACCGCCGGGCCCACCGCCTCCCGGAGGACCCGGACCGCCTCCTCGGTGGCGCCGCCGCTCGAGAAGCCGGTCGAGGTCTTCACGAAGGCCGCGCCGGCGGCCGCCGCCACCGCCGCGGCGGCGGCCATCCGCCCGGGCGGCAGCAGGCAGGTCTCCAGGATCACCTTGAGCGCCGCGCCGCCCGCGGCCTGGACCAGCGCCGCGAGATCCCGGTGGACCGCGGGCCAGTCGGCCCGGTGCAGGGCGGGCAGCGGCGCCACCACGTCGATCTCCCGCGCCCCCGCCGCGGCCGCCTCCTCCACCTCGCGCGCGCGGGCGGCCGCCGTCCCCTCGCCGCGCGGGAAGTCGGCCACCGCCACCGGCAGGACGGCGCTGCCGGAGAGGCGGCGGGCCACCAGCGGCAGGTGCCCGGCGCGCACGCAGACGGCGGCGAAGCCGTGGCGCAGCGCCTCGTCGCACCAGCGCTCCGCCTCCCGCTCGCTCGCGCCGGGGCGCAGCAGGGTGTGGTCGATGAGCGGGGCCAGGTCCCGCGGGAGACGAAGGGCGTCCGGCGGCAGCGGCGCGCGACCGGAGGGCACGGGCACCGCGACCCGCCCACCCTACCGCAGCGCCACGGGGATGCGGGCGCGCACCGGGTCGCCGGAGAACGCGGGGAAGCTCATCCGGCCGGCCTCGCGCTTCAGGCAGCCGCCCAGCGCGGTGTCGTTCAGCGCCGCGTCGTCGAGCGTCGGGTACACGCTGCGGCCGTTGGGGTTCACCAGCATGGTGATGGAGATGGTGTGCCCGTCGAGCAGCGCGGGCTCCGCCTTGCGCGCCGCCGCCAGGCAGGCGTTGAGGCTCCGCGCGTTGCGGGTGATGGCCGCCTCGAGCTGCTTCGGGTCCAGGGGCCGGTCGGAGCCGCCCGTGGAGGGCGGCGGCGCGACCGCCACCGGCGGCGGCGCCGGGTGCCGCGCCGCGGCCACCTTGCGCGGCGCCTCCTTGCGGGCCTTCTCGTGCTTGCGCGCGGCGGCGCGCGGTGGGGCCTTGCTGGGCACGGGCGCGCGCACCACCTCGGGACGCGGCGCCGCCCGGGTGGGCTCGGCCGCGGCGCCGCTCGGGGGCTCGGCGGGCGGGGCGCCGGCCGGGGCCGGGGAGGGAGCAGGAGGCGCGGCCGGGGCCGGCGCGACGGGAGCCGCCCCGGCCGCGAGGGCCTGCGACGGAGCGCCGGCCGGGGCCGGGGCCGGCGCCTGCGGCCGGGGGGCGGCCGGGACTTCCGGCTTCGCCGCCTCGGGGGCCGGTGCCGGCGCGAGCCGGCTCACGGGGCCGGAATTCACCACCAGCGCGCCCACCACCGCGGCGGCGGCGACGCCGACGACCAGCCCCACCACCGCCGCGATCCAGCGCCGGCGGGGCGGGGCCGCGGCCGGCGCGGGGGCTCGCGCCGGCGGAGCGTCCGGGACCGGCGCCGCGCGCGGCTCGGGCCGCGGCGGAGCCCCGCCGATGGAGCGGCCCGAGGCCTCGAGCGGCTCCGACCCGGACAGGCCCTCCATCTCGCGCGTGATGTCGGCGAAGGCCGCCTCGGCCTCCGAGAGCCCCGGGGCCACCGGCGCGGGAGGCGCGGCGGCCGCGAAGGGATCGGGGAGGCCGGCGAGGAGGTCGCGCGGAGCGAGCGGCGGCGCCTCCGGCACGCCGGCCAGCTCGACCTGCAGCTCCTCGGCCATGGTGGCGAAGGGATCGGCCTCGACCACCGCCGGCCCCGGCCGCGCGGCCTCGGGCGGCGAGCCGGCCAGCGGCGCCGCGGAGGTGACCTCGCGGACCTCGCCGGTGTGCAGCTCGATCGGCTGCGGCGTCACCTGCGGGTACGGCTCCCCCGCGGCGGAGCCGGCCGGCGCGAGCGGGCTCGAGGCCGGAGAAGCCCTCACCACGATCACCTTGCCGCACTGCTTGCACTTCATCTTGAAGGCGCGCCCGCGCACCTTCTCGTCCGCCACGTAGCTGCGGCCGCAGCTGTCGCACGAGAACTTCACGGTGCGGATGGTAGCCTCCGCCCCATGCGGGGGCAAGGTTGTCGCGGCCGATCGTCGCGCTATTCCGCGTCCCTTGCGCCGGGGACGCCCGCCAGATTCAGCGGGACGAGCGGGGCGTCGTCGCCGCAGGTGCCGGCGGACTCTCCCTCGCCTTCCTCGAGCCACGGGTCGGCGCCGCGCGCCTCGCCCAGCCGGGCGACGAGGCCGCGGTCGAGCAGGTGCGACGGGACCACCTTGCCGAGGGCGTGGAGCAGGTTCCCCTTCACCGCGGGGTGCTCGGCGGTGAGCTCGGCGAGCAGCCGCTTCACCCGCTTGCGGCGCAGGTGGGGCTGCGAGCCGCACAGGTCGCAGGGAATGATCGGGAAGGCCAGCGCCTGCGCGTAGGCGGCGACGTCCTCCTCGGCGGCGTAGCAGAGCGGCCGGATGACCACGTTGCGCCCGTCGGCGCTGCGGAGCTTCGGCGGCATGCTCTTCAGGGCGCCGGCGTAGAGCGCGCTGAGGAGGAGCGTTTCCACCAGGTCGTCGCGGTGGTGGCCGAGCGCGATCTTGGTGCAGCCCAGCTCCACCGCGGCGTTGTAGAGGATGCCGCGCCGCAGCCGCGAGCAGACCGGGCAGGTGCTCTTCCCGGGCGGCACCAGCCGCCGGACGATGGAATAGGTGTCCTGGCGCAGCATCACGTGCTCCACGCCGGTGGACTCGAGGTGGCGGCGGAGCACGTCGGCGGGGAAGCCGGGCTGGCCCTGGTCCAGGTTCGCCGCCACCAGGTCGAACTTCACCGGCGCGCGGGCCCGCAGGAGCTGCAGCAGCCGGAGCAGCGTGAGGCTGTCCTTGCCGCCGGAGACCGCGACCAGGATGCGGTCCCCCTCCCCGATCAGGTCGAAATCCTCGATGGCCCGCGCCGCGGCGCGCAGGAGCTTGCGCTCCAGCCGGTCCCGTTCCGCCATGCGGCCCAGGTCTTAGCACGGAGCCCTCCCCTTTTCCCTTGCCGACGTCGGCGCCCTTGCGGTAAACGCCCGCCCCGGAGCGAGGGACGCGATGGCCCCGAAGGATCTCGGCAACAAGCACACCTGCTGGAAGTGCGGCACCCGCTTCTACGACCTGCGGAAGCCGGCGCCGATCTGCCCGAAGTGCGGGGCCGACGCCCGGGAGAGCCCGGCGCTGAAGGCCCCGCCGGAGCGGAAGGCCCGCCCGGCGCCGCGCCCCGAGCCGGCCGAGGAGGTGGAGGCCGGCGAGGAGGGCGCCCTCGGCAAGGAGCTCGAGGAGGAGCTGGACGAGGAGCTGGAGGAGGCCGACGACGAGTAGCTTCCGCGGCGCCGCCCGGCGCCGCGGCTCAGTAGCGGATCTCCAGCGAAGCCGCGCCGGCCGCCGGCACCGTCACCTGGGCGACGCGCTCGCCCAGCCGCTCGTGCCAGGCGACCACGGTGTAGCTCCCCGCCGGCAGGTCCTTCACGGCGAAGCCGCCGTCGGCCCCGGTCACCGCCGCCGGCCCCTCCACCACCAGCACCCAGGCGGACATCCAGTCGTGGACGTCGCACTTCACCTGGATGATCCCGGGACGGTCGAGGCGCCGCGGCATCCGCCGCCCCGGCGTCGGCATCGCCTGGTTGAAGACGGTGGCCCGGCCGATCCAGCCGTGCACGTTGTGCAGCACCGGGTCGGAGGAGACGATGTCCATCGTCGAGCCGACCGGGACGGCCTGGACGTGGGGGCGGAAGCGGCAGTGGTCCTGGTCCAGCGTGGCCCGCACCGGGCGCGGCGCCGGGCCGGACACGCCGCGGACCTGGACGACCACGTTGGCGAGCCCGCCGCCGGCGGCGAGGAGCGACTCGTCCGGGACCGACGTGCCGCAGGCCTCCTGGTCCTTGTGCACCGGCACCGCCGCCGCGGGCGCCGCCGCGCCCGCGTAGCGCACCGTCCCGCGCAGCTCCCCGGCGCGGACGGCGGCGGGCAGGAGCAGCGCCAGCAGGGCGGCGAGGGCGTGGCTGCGGGCGGCGCGTCGGGACATGGTCACTCCTGGTGACGGGGGCTCCTGCGCGGGGATAGCACGCCGGGGCCCGGGCGGGAACGGCGCCGGGCGCCGCGCCCCGGCTCCCCGCCGCGGACCTTCGCCGGCCCGGACCCCGATGGGGCTCGCGGCGGGCGAGCTTGCCCCTCGCCGGGGCGATGCCTAAATACCCGCTGATCGATGCGCGAATACCGCTTTGCCCTCGCCACGCTCGCCGCCACCTTCTCCCTGCTGGTCGTGGGCGGGCTGGTGCACGCCACCGGCTCGTCGCTGGCCTGCCCCGACTGGCCGCTCTGCTACGGCCAGTTCTTCCCCCGGATGGTGGGGGGCGTCCTCTTCGAGCACGGCCACCGGCTGCTGGCCCTGGCGGTGGCGGTCCTGGCCACCACCCTGGCGGTGCTGGTCTTCCGGTCCCGCCGCGACCGCGCGGCGCGCGGGCTGGCGGCCCTGGCGGTGGTGCTGGTGGTGATCCAGGCGGTCCTGGGCGGCCTCACCGTGATCTACCGGCTGCCCACGGCGATCTCCTCCGCGCACCTCGCCACCTCGATGGCCTTCTTCTCCGCGCTGATCGTGCTCGCCCGCCGGCTGCGCCCGGCTCCGCCGGACGCTCCCCCGCCCGGTCCGCGCGGCCTGGTGGGCCTGGCGGCGCTCGCCACCTACCTCCAGCTGGTGCTCGGGGCGCTGGTCCGCCACACCGGGGCCGGGCTCGCCTGCAACACCGCCATCCCGCTCTGCGACGGCGGCCGGCTCTGGCCCTCGGGCGGCCCGGCGCAGCTCCACATGATCCACCGCCTCTGGGGCGCGGGGCTGGCCGTGCTGGTGCTCGCCGCCGCCTGGGGCCCGCTGCGCGCCGCGCTCCGCCGCGGGGACCGGGCGCGGGCCTTCCTGGCCCTCGCCGCCCCGGTGCTGGTGGCCCTCCAGGTCGCGCTCGGGCTCTACACCGTCGTCACCTACATCTCGGTCCCGGTCGTCACCGCGCACCTGGCGGCCGGCGCCCTCCTCCTCGCCGACCTGCTGGCCCTGTGGCTGTCGCTGGGCGGCGTCGCCGCGCCGGCGGCCGAACCCGGTCCCGCCCGCGAGCTGGCGGCCCGGACCGCCTGACCGGAGCCCATGTCGCCCTCCACCGCCACCGCGCTCACCCGCCCCTCGCCCGTCGCCGTGGCCCGCGACGTGGTGGCGCTCGCCAAGCCGCGGCTCGCCACCCTGGTGCTCTGCACCGCCGCCGGCGGCATGTGGCTCGCCCCCGGCCACCGCGACGCGCTGCGGGCCGTGGTGCTGCTCCTCGGGACCACCATGGTGGTGGGGGCGGCCAACGCCCTGAACTGCTGGCTGGAGCGGGACGTGGACGGCCGGATGCGGCGCACCTGGGACCGGCCGCTGCCGGCCGGCCGCCTCGACCCGCGGGTGGCCCTGGCGCTGGGGCTCGGGCTCCCGGCGGTGGCGCTCCCGGCGCTGGGCTGGTTCACCAACGGACTCACCGCGACCCTGGCGGCCCTGGCGCTCTTCACCTACGTGGTGATCTACACGCCCCTGAAGCAGCGGAGCCCGCTGGCCCTCTTCGTCGGCGCGGTGCCCGGCGCCATCCCGCCGCTGATGGGCTGGACCGCGGTCACCGGCGCCCTCGACGCCGGGGGCCTGGCGCTCTTCGCGCTGCTCTTCGCCTGGCAGCTCCCCCACTTCCTGGCCGTCTCCATCTACCTGCAGGAGGACTACGCCCGGGGCGGCCTGCGCGTCTTCGCCCTGGTCCACGGGCAGCGGGCCGCGGTGCTGGCCACCGCGGCGACCACCGCGCTGCTCGTGCCGGTGGCGCTGGCGCTGGTCCCGCTGGGGCTCGCCGGGCCGGGCTACGCCGTGGCGGCGACGCTGCTCGGCGGCGGCCTCACCGCCTACGCCCTCACCGGGCTCCAGGCCCCGGTCCCGGTGCGATGGGCCCGCAGCTTCTTCCTGTCGACGCTCGTCTACCTGACGCTGCTGCTCGCCGCCCTCTTCGTCTGGTCGCGGTAGCCGCGTGGCCGCCGCCCTTCCCGCCCTGGCGCTCGCCCCGCCGCCGGCCGCCGCTCCGGCGCTGGCCGCCCGGGACCTCACCTTCCGGTTCGGCGACCGCGAGGTGCTCGCCGGCGTCTCCTTCGAGGTGATGCCGGGCGAGATCTTCGGCTTCCTCGGCCCGAACGGCGCGGGCAAGAGCACCCTCTTCTCCATCCTGGCCGGGCTGCTGCCGCCCGCCTCGGGCGCCCTGCTCGCCGGCGGCGCCCCGGTCGCGGCGCGCGATCCGGCGCTGCGCGCCCGCACCGGCGTGGTCTTCCAGTCGCCGAGCCTCGACCCCAAGCTCTCCTGCCGGGAGAACCTCCTGCTGGCGGCGTCGCTCTTCCGCGTGCCCCGCGCCGAGGCCCGGGAGCGGGTGGAGCGGCTGCTGGCCGGGGCCGGGCTCGCCGACCGGGCCCGCGAGCCGGCCGGCCGGCTCTCCGGCGGCCTGAAGCGGCGCCTGGAGCTGGCCCGGGCCCTGGTGCACCGCCCGGCGCTGCTCATCCTCGACGAGCCCACCAACGGCCTCGACGCCGCCGCCTTCGCCCGCACCTGGGCCACGGTGGAGGCGCTGCGGCGCGACGAGGGGCTGACGGTGCTGCTCACCACCCACCGCCCCGAGGAGGCGGAGCGCTGCGACCGGCTGGCGGTGCTGGCGCGCGGGCGGGTGGCGGCCTGCGCCACGCCCGAGGCGCTGCGGTCCCGGGTCGCCGGCGACGTGCTGGAGGTGGAGGCCGACGACCCCGGGGCGCTGGCCGTCGAGGTCCGGGCCCGGCTGGGCCTGCCGGTGCGGGTGCTGCCGCGAGGCATCGCGGTGGAGCGCGAGCGCGGCCACGAGCTGGTCCCGCGCCTGGTGGAGGCCTTCCCCCCGGGTCGCCTCCGCTCGGTGGCGGTCCGCCGCCCGACGCTGGCCGACGCCTTCCTCGACCTCACCGGCGAGTCGCTGGCCGTGGAGGAGGGGTGATGCTCCGCTGGGACCTGGCCACCGCCCGGGTGCTCTGGAAGCGCGACCTGGTCCGCTTCTTCCGCCAGCCCTCGCGCCTCGCCGGCGCCCTGGGCCAGCCGGTGCTCTTCTGGCTCATCATCGGCTCGGGCA
>JAJZTO010000119.1 GCA_021848865.1 Myxococcales bacterium | reverse complement strand
CACCCACGGCAAGCCCCGGGACCCGCGGGGACCGGGCGGCCGCCGGCCGGGCGGCGGGCGCGGGGGGCCTGCGGGCGGCCGGCCCCGCGGCGAGCGCAGGCCCGAGCGGGAGCCGCGCGGCGCCCGCGAAGAGCGGCCCGCGCCGGGGCCGCAGCTCCCCCCGGGCGAGCCGCCTCCGGCGCCCGAGGCCCCGGTCGCCGACGAGGGCTCCTTCGCCGAGCTGCTCGCCGGCTCGCAGGAGGCGCCGCGCTCGCGCCACAAGGTGGGCGACAAGGTCGCGGCCAAGATCATCCAGCTCGGCCAGGACGTGGCCTTCCTGGAGCTGGGCTCCGGCGTGGCCGAGGGCATGATCGAGACGGTCGAGCTGCAGGACGAGGAGGGCCAGCTCACCGCCCGCGAGGGCGACATCGTCGACGGCGTGGTCGTCAAGGTGGGCGAGCGGGGCGTGATCGTCTCGAAGGGCCACCGCCGCGAGGCGGGCCAGGCCGGGCGCGAGCTGCTCGTCGAGGCGGCCCAGTCCGGCCTCCCGGTGGAGGGCGTGGTCAAGGCCGCCAACAAGGGCGGGCTGGAGGTCGAGGTCCACGGGCAGCGGGCCTTCTGCCCCATGTCCCAGATCGACGTCCGCTTCGTCGGCGATCCCTCCACCTTCGTCGGCCAGAAGCTCTCCTTCAAGGTGCAGCGGGCCGACGGGCGCGACGCCGTGCTCTCGCGCCGGGCGCTGCTGGAGGAGGAGCGGGCCGAGAAGGCGCGCCGGACCCGCGAGCTGCTCTCCGAGGGGGCGATCTTCGACGGCACCGTCACCAGCGTCCAGGACTACGGCGCCTTCGTCGACCTCGGCGGCCTCGAGGGGCTGGTGCACGTCTCCGAGCTGGCCTGGGACCGGGTCTCGAAGCCCCAGGACCTGCTGAAGGCCGGCGACCTGGTGCGGGTGCAGGTCCTGCGCATCGACCAGGACGCGAAGAAGGGGGAGCGCATCTCCCTCTCGGTGCGCGCGCTGACGCCGCGCCCCGAGCCGGCGAAGGGCGACGCGCCCGCGGCGCCGGCGGTGACGCCGCCCGCGCCGCCCCGGCCCGGCGACGTGGTGGCCGCCACCGTGGACAAGATCGAGACCTTCGGCCTGTTCGTGCGCTTCGCCGGCGGGCGCGGCCTGGTGCCGGCGGCCGAGACCGGGACGCCGCGCGGCGCCGACCTGCGCCGCGCCTTCAAGGCCGGCGACGAGCTGAAGTGCCTGGTGCTGGAGATCGACGAGCGCGGCCGCATCCGCCTCTCGAAGACCCAGGCCGAGGCGGCCGAGGAGCGAGCCCAGGCCCAGGAGTGGATGAAGACCGCGCCCCGCGGCAAGGGGGGCAAGGGCTTCGGCACGCTCGGCGACCTCCTCAAGGACAAGCTCAAGGGCTAGGCCGCCTCGACGCAACGCGTCCTGGGCCGGGCGCCGGCGCCACGCGCCGGTGGATCGGACCGCCTCCATCGGCTAGGGTACCAGGCCCGTCTTCCCCTCCCCCTCTCCACCCGCCAGGAGCCCCGCATGGCCGCGAATTCCAGTCCCCTCACGTCGAACCCGCACCTCTCCGCCTGGGTCGACGCCATGGCCAGGATGGCCAAGCCGGACCGCGTCTACTGGTGCGACGGCTCCGAGGGGGAGAAGAAGCGGCTCACCGACGAGGCGGTGGCCCAGGGCGTCCTCGTTCCCCTGAACCCGAAGAAGCGGCCCGGCTGCTACTACCACCGCTCCAACCCCAGCGACGTGGCCCGGGTCGAGCACCTCACCTTCATCTGCACGCCCACCCGGGAGGAAGCCGGCCCCACCAACAACTGGATGGCGCCGGACGAGGCCTACCGGAAGCTCGGCGCCATCTACGACGGCGCCATGAAGGGCCGCACCATGTACGTGGTCCCCTACATCATGGGGCCCAACGACTCGCCCTTCTCCAAGGTGGGGATCGAGCTGACCGACTCGGTCTACGTGGCGCTGAACATGCGGATGATGGCGCGCATGGGGAAGGTGGCGCTGGACCGGCTCGGCGACGCCCCCGACTTCAACAAGGGCATGCACTCGGTGGCCGACTGCCACCCCGACCGCCGCTTCATCTGCCACTTCCCGCAGGACAACACCATCTGGTCGGTGGGCTCCGGCTACGGCGGCAACGCCCTGCTGGGCAAGAAGTGCCTGGCGCTGCGCATCGCCAGCTACCTGGCGAGGAGCGAGGGCTGGCTGGCCGAGCACATGCTGATCCTCGAGGCCGAGAGCCCGCAGGGCGAGGTGAGCTACGTCGCCGCCGCCTTCCCCTCGGCCTGCGGCAAGACCAACTTCGCCATGCTGATCCCGCCCGCCGCCTTCCCGGGCTGGAAGATCCGCACCGTCGGCGACGACATCGCCTGGATGCGGGTGGGCGCCGACGGCCGGCTCTGGGCGGTGAACCCCGAGTTCGGCTACTTCGGCGTGGCCCCGGGCACCAACTACAAGACCAACCCCAACGCCATGCGCTCGGTGGAGAAGGACTCGCTCTTCACCAACGTGGCGCTGACGCCCGACATGGACGTCTGGTGGGAGGGCATGGACGGCGCCGTCCCCGAGTCCCTGACCGACTGGAAGGGCCACCCCTGGAAGAAGGGCTCCACCGAGAAGGCGGCCCACCCCAACAGCCGCTTCACCGCGCCGATGGACAACAACCCGGCGCTCTCCCGCTTCGCCCACGATCCGCAGGGGGTGCCCATCAGCGCCCTGATCTTCGGCGGGCGCCGCTCCACCACCGTCCCGCTGGTGCTCCAGTCCTTCAACTGGACCCACGGCGTCTACCTGGGCTCGACCATGGGCTCGGAGACCACCGCCGCCGCCACCGGCGCGGTGGGCGTGGTCCGGCGCGACCCCATGGCCATGCTGCCCTTCATGGGCTACGACGCCGGCAGCTACCTGCAGCACTGGCTCGACATGCAGTCGCGCATCCCGCTGCCGCCCAAGGTCTTCCTGGTGAACTGGTTCCGGAAGAGCCCCGAGGGCAAGTTCCTCTGGCCGGGCTACGGCGACAACATGCGGGTCCTGAAGTGGATCATCGACCGCTGCCAGGGCCGGGTGGGAGCGCAGGAGACGCTGCTGGGCTGGACGCCGCGCGAGGGCGACCTCGACCTGCGCGGGCTCGACGCGCCGGCCGAGACGGCGGCCGCCGCCACCCGCATCGACCTGGCGGAGTGGGAGACCGAGCTCGAGTCCCAGGCCGCCTGGTTCCAGGGCCTGGGCAAGACCCTGCCGGTCCAGCTGGAGATGCAGCGGCAGATGCTGCTCGCCGCGGTGAAGGGCGCGCGGCGCGTCGCCGCGAAGTAGGGCGCGATGTGCACGGTGGCCGTCGCCGTCGGCGGCGACCGGCGCTGGCCGCTGGTCGTGGCCGCCAACCGCGACGAGCGGCTGGGCCGGGCCTCGGAGGGCTGGGCCCTGCGGGAGCTGCCCGGCGGCGGCCGCGCCGCCGCCCCGCGCGACCGGGAGGCCGGGGGCACCTGGGCCGGGGTGGCCCCCTCCGGCCTGCTCGTCGCCATCACCAACTTCCACGCGCCGGGCGGCCGCTTCCCCGACCGCGGCCTGCGCTCTCGCGGCGAGCTGGTGTCCCAGGCGCTGGCGGCGCGCTCGGTGGCCGAGGCCCGGGAGCGGGCCGGGGCCGGCGACGCGGCACGCTACAACCCCTTCCACCTGCTGGTGCTCGACGGCGCCGGCGGCTTCCTCTGGCGCTGGGACGGCGACCGCGCCGCGATCGACGCGCTCGGGCCCGGGCTGCACCTGGTCACCGAGCGCGACCCCTTCGGCCGCTGCCCGCGCGGCGAGTGGGTGCGCTCCCACTGGCCCCTCGACGCCACCCCGGACCGGCTGCGCGAGCTGCTCTCCACCCACGGCGAGCCGCCGGGCGCCTTCCCCTGCCTCCACCTGGGCGACCGGTACGGCACCCGCTCCTCCTTCGTGCTCCGGCTGGCGCCGGACCTGGGGCTCTCGGAGCTGTTCGTCGCCGACGGCCCGCCCTGCGTCACGCCCTGGGAGGACCGGTCGGCGCTGCTCGGCGAGCTGGCCGGCCGAAAGGCTTGACGGGCGGACCGGCGCCCGCCATGGATCGCCCCCCATGGGCCTCCTCGACCAGATCCACTTCCGGCGCGCCGTGACCGAGCCGCCGCAGTCCATCGAGATCAACGACAAGAACGAGTTCCTCGTCGCCTGGCCGGGCGTGCTGTCGGTGATCCCGGCGCTGCGGCTGCGGGACGCCTGCCCCTGCGCCAGCTGCATCGAGGAGGGGACGGGGCGGAAGATCCTCGACACCGCCACCATCCCCGCCGACATCCGCGCGCTCGAGGTCAAGCCGGTCGGCAGCTACGCCGTCCAGATCTCCTGGTCGGACGGCCACGGCAGCGGCATCTACTCCTGGGAGACGCTGCGGCGGATCTCCGGCGTGGACCAGCAGGAGAAGGGGTAGCCCGCCTCAGGCCGCGACCACCAGCCGGGCCACCGGCGCGTGGCGGTTGCCGGGCGGCGCGTGGCCCTCCCGCTCCCGCCCGAACACCACCTGGCGCGCCTCGCCGCGGCCGCCCCGCAGCACGTGCACCAGCAGCTGCACCGCCTCCAGGTCGGCCTCGCCGGCGCTGGCGTCGCCCACCAGCACGTCGGTGGCGCCGCGGGCGTCGTAGGGCGCGTCGCGGAACGGGCGCGCCTGGGTCAGCGCCGCGAAGCCGCTGGCCACCGCGATCACCTCCACCGACCGCGGCGGCGGCACCGCCAGGCGCGGGTAGCCTCGCCCCTTGCGCCAGTGGTGGCCCAGGGCGGCGTCCACCGCCGGGTGGCGCCCCAGCACCGTCGCCAGGTGGTAGGCGCCCAGCACCGGGTGGGAGGCGATCTCCAGGGCGGTGATCCGGTCCAGGGCCACGCCGGCGCGGACCAGCTCCGGCCTCACGTGGCGCATGCCCAGGTCGTGGAGCAGCGCCGCGCCGGCGAGGTCCGGCACCGCCCGGGCCTCGCCGACGGCCGCGCGCAGCATCCGGGCGGCGATCAGGGCGGTGGCGATGCCGTGCCGGTAGCGCGTCCAGTCCTGGTCGCGCAGCAGGGCCAGCTCCTGGTGCAGCACCTCGGGCAGCTCGGCGGCGAGGAGGGCGCGCACCGCCGCCGACTGCTCCTCCGGCGAGCGGAAGAGGTGGCGGTAGACCGGGTCGCCGAAGGGCTCGCGGACGTCCTCCGCCACCACCGCGCCGGAGAGCGGCCGGCCCGGCGCCGGCCGCGCCCGCGCCGCCGCCTCGCCCACCGCCTGCGCCGAGAGCTCCTCGCCCCGGCGCGCCAGGATCCGGCCCTGGCAGTCGGTGAGATCGCGCACCACGGCGATGCGGTCGCTCGGCACGCTCTCACGGTATCACCGCGGACGCCTCGCGCCAGTCGCCCGCCCGGGCCTGTGCGGGTGCGCGCCGGCGTGTGCGCGGCCGCGCACCTTCCCCGCCGGCGTGGGATGGCCGGCGCACGGACGGTGCGTCACCCGTCGTGAATCAGGGACGGTGCGCCCGGCGGCCCGCCTCCCGGGCGGTCCGCCCGCCGCCGCGCGTCAGCGGCGGCGCGACAGGGCGCGGTCCAGCTCGCGCCGGGTCTCGCGCTCGGCGATGGCCTGGCGCCGGTCGCCGTGGGTGCGCCCCCGCGCCAGCGCCAGCTCCACCTTGGCCCACCCCTCCTTGAAGTAGATGGAGAGCGGCACCAGGGTGTAGCCGCTGCGCTCCACCTTGCCGCGCAGCTTCTCGATCTCGGCGCGGTGCAGCAGCAGCTTGCGGTCGCGCAGCGGCGCGTGGCCGGTCCAGGAGGCCGGCTGGTACTCGCCGATGCGGCAGCTCGCCAGGATGAGCTCGTCCCCCTTCACCATGGCGTAGGCGTCGGCCAGGGCCACGTTGCCGGCCCGCAGCGACTTCACCTCGCTGCCGGTGAGCGCCAGCCCCGCCTCGATCCGCTCCTCGATGTCGAAGTCGTGCCGGGCCTTCCGGTTCTGCACCACCACCCGCGCGCCCTCGGGGGGGCCGGCCGCGCCGCCGCGCCGCTTCACGGCAGGCCCAGGTTGTCGATGAGCCGGGTGGTGCCGGCGAAGGCGGCGACCAGCATCCGGCTCCCGGGCACGGCCCGCTCCACCGGCCGGAGCGTCTCCGGGTGGACGATCTCCACGTAGTCCACCCGCAGCCCCGCCGCCTCCAGCACCCGGCGCGCCTCCGCCCGCAGCGCCGAGGCGTCGCGCTCGCCGCGCGCCGCCCGGTCGCGCGCGCCGGACAGGGACCGGGAGAGGGCCAGCGCCCGCGCCCGCTCGTCGGGCCCGAGGTAGGCGTTGCGCGAGGAGAGCGCCAGCCCGTCCGGCTCCCGGACGATGGGCATCCCGCGGATCTCCACGTCCAGGTCGAGGTCGCGGACCATGGTGCGGACGACTTGAAGTTGCTGCCAGTCCTTCTCGCCGAAGAGCGCGACGTCCGGCAGGGAGAGGTGCAGGAGCTTCAGCACCACCGTGGCCACGCCGCGGAAGTGGCCCGGCCGGGAGGCACCGCACAGCCCCTCCGCGATGGGCCCGACCTCCACCCAGCTCTGGTGGTCCGGGCGGTAGACGTCGGCCGGCTCCGGCGCCAGCACCGCGTCGATCCCCGCGGAGGCGCACTTCGCGAGGTCGCCGTCGAGGTCGCGCGGGTAGCGGGCCAGGTCCTCGCGGGGGCCGAACTGCGCCGGGTTCACGAAGATGGAGGCGAGCGCCAGGTGGGGGCCGGCGGCGGGCGGGGCGGCGTCGGCGAGGCGGCGCGCCTCCCGCATCAGCGAGAGGTGGCCCTGGTGCAGGAAGCCCATGGTCGGGACCAGGGCGATGCGGGCGCCGCGCCCGCGGGCCCCGCGGCAGAACGCCTGCCAGGCGCGCGGATCGCGGATGAGCTTGGGGCCGGCCATGGGAGCGGCACTGTAGGCCAGCGCGGCCGCGGCGGGAAGCTAGACCGGCGCGCCGACCACCTGGGCGTCGTCGCGGGGATCCTCGTCCACGGCGTGCAGCAGCCGCAGCGACGGGGCGTGGAAGCCGTGCTCCTCGGCCGGGAAGGCCTGCTCCCGCACCTCGCGCACGTAGGCGCCGACGGCCGCCGACACCGCCTGGCCCACCGCGCCGAAGCGCTTCACGAACTTGGGCTTGAAGCTCTCGTCGAGCCCGATGAGGTCGTTCAGCACCAGCACCTGGCCGTCGCAGTCCGGCCCGGCGCCGATGCCGATGGTGGGGATGGAGAGGCGGCCGGTCATGAAGCGGGCCAGCTCCGACGGGATGCACTCCAGCACGATGGCGTAGCAGCCGGCGGCCTCGAGCTCCTGGGCGTCGCGCAGCAGCTGCCGGGCCCGCTCCTCGTCCTTGCCCTGCACCAGGTAGCCGCCCAGCTTGTGGACCGACTGCGGGGTGAGGCCGACGTGGCCCATCACCGGGATGCCGGCCCGCACCACCCGGCGCACCACCTCGGCGAAGTCGCGCCCGCCCTCCAGCTTCACCGCCTCGGCCCCGCCCTCGGCCAGCAGCCGGGCGGCGCTGCGCACCGCCTCGTCGGCGCTGGCCTGGTAGCTGCCGAAGGGGAGGTCGCCGACCAGGTGGGCCCGCCCGCCGCCGGCGCGCGCCAGCCCGCGGCGCACCGAGGCGGTGTGGTAGATCATCTGCTCCAGCGTCACCGGCAGCGTGGAGTCCTGTCCCTGGAACACCATCCCCAGGGAGTCGCCGACCAGGATGCAGTCCACGCCGGCCGCGTCGACGAGGCGCGCGGCGGTGGCGTCGTAGGCGGTGACCACGGCGATCTTCTCGCCCGCCGCCTTCATCTTCTGGAAATCGTTGACGGTGACCCGCTTGCGCGGGGCGGGCTGGCTGGACATCTCGACCTCCGGTGCAGGCCCGCGTGCAGCGGGTCCCGCCCATTG
>JAJZTO010000118.1 GCA_021848865.1 Myxococcales bacterium | reverse complement strand
GCGGTCGAGCACGAAGAGGGAGCAGCGGTCCGCCTCCACCACCGCCGCCGCCTCGCGGAGGATGAGGTCGAGCAGCGGGTCGAGGTCGCGCTCCGCGGCCATGGCCTTGGCGACGTCCAGGATCGACTGGAGCTTGGCGATGCGGCGGCGCAGCGGATCGGGCATGCGCGCCGACGGTATCCCGCCGGCGCCGGCGCCGGCAACGCGCCGCCCCCCGGCCGGGGCGGCGCGGCGGCGGCCCGCTGGCCGGCTGTCCGGTCGTGGAGTACAACCGGCCCGATGCGCCGCGCCAAGATCGTCGCCACGCTGGGTCCCGCCAGCTCCGACGCCGAGACCATCCGCAAGCTCTTCGAGGTGGCCGACGTCGCCCGCCTGAACTTCTCCCACGGCCAGCATGAGGACCACGCCCTCACCCTCGACCGGGTGCGCGGCGCCTCCCGCAAGCTGGGCAAGGCGCTGGCGGTGCTCCAGGACCTGCAGGGACCCAAGATCCGGACCGGTCCGCTGGCGGCCGGCAAGGTGGGGGTGCTGCTCGAGCCGGGCGCCGGCATCACCATCACCACCGCCGGGGAGATCCCCGGCGACGCCAGCCTGATCTCCACCACCTACCCGCACCTGGCCGAGGACGTCCGGCCCGGCGACCGGCTGCTGGTGGACGACGGCCTCATCGAGCTGCGGGTGCTCTCCACCGACGGCGTCCAGGCCCGCTGCGAGGTGGTGGAGGGCGGCGTCCTCAAGGAGCACAAGGGCATCAACCTCCCCGGCGTGAGCCTGCGCGCCGAGGCCATGAGCGACAAGGACAAGGCCGACCTCCACTTCGGCCTCTCCCACGGCGTCGACTACGTCGCCCTCTCCTTCGTGCGCAACGCCGCCGACGTGGCGCTGTGCCGCGCCGAGATGGAGAAGGTGGGCCGGGTGGTGCCGCTGGTCGCCAAGATCGAGAAGCCCGAGGCGCTCGAGCACATCGACGCCATCATCGACGCCGCCGACGCCATCATGGTGGCCCGCGGCGACCTGGGCGTGGAGATCCTGCCGGAGCGGGTGCCGGGGCTGCAGAAGCAGATCCTCCACAAGGCCCACGCCGCCGGGAAGCCGACCATCATCGCCACCCAGATGCTGGAGTCGATGATCGAGCACCCGCGCCCCACCCGCGCCGAGGCCAGCGACGTCGCCAACGCCGTCTGGGACGGCGCCGACGCGGTGATGCTCTCGGGCGAGTCGGCCAGCGGCCGCTTCCCGGTGCAGGCGGTGCAGATGATGGACCGCATCGTCCGCGAGGCCGAGGAGTTCACCGCCTCCGGCCCCGGGGCGCCGCCGCCGCCGCTGCGCTCCCCCGCCCCGGTCGCCGACGTCATCGCCGCCGCCGCCTGCCGCGCCGCCCACGAGGCCGGGGCCAGCGCCATCGCCTGCTTCACCCGGAGCGGCACCACCGCCCGGCTGGTGTCGCGCCAGCGGCCCCGCGTGCCGGTGGTCGCCTTCTCCTCCGACCAGGCCATCCGGCGCCGGATGGCGCTGCTCTGGGGGGTCGTCCCCAAGGTGATGGAGCCCATCTCCAACCCGGATCTCATGATCAAGCTGGTCAGCGACCGGCTCCTCGAGGACGGAATGGCGCGGCCCGGCGAGCGGGTGGTGCTGGTCCACGGGACCATGATGGGGGTGGCCGGGCACACCAACTCCATCCGGCTGCACCGCATCCCCTTCCCGGGCGAGCAGCGGGCCGAGGGCGAGTAGCGCTCCCCGGCCAGCGGCGGTTAGATCGGGCGCATGACCACCTCGTCCTCCCCCTCGGCGCTGCTCCAGGCCGGGCTCCCCGCCCTGCAGGAGGCGCTGCGCCAGGAGGGGCTCGCCGGCTGGCTGCTCTACGACTTCCACCTGCAGAACCCGACGGCGGTGGACGCGCTCGGCCTGCGCGACCACATGCTCACCCGGCGCTGGTACTACCTGGTGCCGGCGCGGGGCGAGCCCACCCTGCTGGTCCACGCCATCGAGCTCGGCTCCTTCCCCGAGGGCGTCCCGGGCCGGCGCGCCTCCTACAGCTCCTGGCAGTCGCTCGACGCGGCGCTGCGCGCCCTGCTCGCGCCGCTGGGGCCGAAGCCGCGCCTCGCCATGGAGTACTTCCCGGGCGCCGGCATCCCCTACCTCTCGCGCGTGGACGGCGGCACGCTGGAGCAGGTGCGCGGCCTGGGCGCGGAGGTGGTCTCCTCGGCGGCGCTGGTGCAGCGCTTCCTGTGCCGCTGGACGCCGCACCAGGTGGCGAGCCACGTCCGGGCGCTGCGGGCCATCGACGACGCCAAGGACGCCGCCTTCGAGCAGATCGGCCTGGCGCTGCGCCAGGGCCAGGAGCCCACCGAGACCGGCATCCAGAAGTTCCTCATGGACCGCTTCGCCGAGGCGAAGCTCGACACCGACCACCCGCCCATCGTGGCGGTGAACGGCCACGCCGGGGACCCGCACTACGTGCCCTCGGAGCGGACGCCCACGCCCATCCGCAGGGGCGACCTGGTGCTCATCGACCTGTGGGCCCGCCAGCGCGGGCCGGACGACGTCTACGCCGACATCACCTGGGTGGCCTTCTGCGGCGACCGGCCGCCCGCCAAGGCGGCGGAGATCTTCGGCGTCGCCGCCGCGGGCCGCGACCTCGGCCTGGCCACGGTGCGCGACGCCTGGCGCGAGAAGCGGACCCTGCAGGGCTGGCAGGTGGACCGGGCGGTGCGCGACCACATCGCCTCCCGCGGCTACGGCGAGCGCTTCATCCACCGCACCGGCCACTCCATCGGGCGCGCCGTGCACGGCGACGGCGCCAACCTCGACGACCTCGAGACCCGCGACACCCGCGAGCTCATCGAGGGGCTGGCCTTCTCCATCGAGCCGGGGATCTACCTGCCCGACGAGGGGCTCGGGGTCCGGACCGAGATCGACGTGGTGCTCACCCCCGAGGGGCCGCAGGTCTTCTCCAAGATCCAGGAGGAGATCGTCCGCATTGGCCTCTAGCGCGCGATCCAGGATGCCGCTTCGCCCTTCGCCCCGGTCCCGGCCGGGGAGAGGGGACGTGCCCGCCATGCGAACCCCGCGGGTGAGGGGCGGATGAGCCAGCTCCCGTACGGCATCGAGCTCCCGCCGCCGGGCCCGCCGGCGTCGCCGCGCCTCGCCTCCTCGGTGCTGCTCTGGCGCCAGGGACCGGACGGGCGCGAGCTGTTCTGGGTGCGGCGGGGGCCGGCGCTGCGCTTCTCCGCCGGCTTCTACGCCTTCCCCGGCGGCAAGATCGACCGGGAGGACGCGCACATCCCGGTGCGCGGCGAGGACGGCGGCCAGGCCGCGGCCATCGTCGCGGCGGCCCGCGAGCTGTTCGAGGAGGCCGGGGTGCTGGTGGCCCACGGCGCCGCCGGCGTGCCGTCCGACGCGCGCGAGCAGGCGCGGCGGGCGCTGCTCGACGGCCAGCTCGACTTCGCCTCCTTCCTCTCCCGCCACCGCCTCTCCCTCGACGCCGCCCACTTCCTCCCGGCCGGCCGCTGGGTGACGCCGGTGGTCTCGCCGCTGCGCTTCGACGCCCGCACCTTCGCGGTGCGCTTCCCGCCGGGCGAGACCGCCGTGGTCTGGCCGGGCGAGCTGTCGTCCGGCGAGTGGATCACCACCCGCGGCGCGCTGGCGCGCTGGGCGGCGGGCGAGGCGCTGCTCCACCCGCCCAACCTCTGGCCCATCCGCTGCCTCGACCGCGCCGAGCCGGAGGCCGTCCTCGACGCCCTGTGGGCGCCGCCGCAGACCGAGGAGGGGATCCCGCGCCGCATCGAGTTCCAGCAGGGGGTGTTCCACTTCCCGCTGCGCACGCCGACGCTGCCGCCGGCCACCCACACCGCCACCGTCATGCTGGCGCTGGAGCGCGGGCTGGCGGTCCTCGATCCCGGCTCGCCCTACCCCGAGGAGCAGGCGGCGCTGGAGCGGCTCCTCGACGAGTACGCCGCCGAGGGGCTGGCGCCGCGCGAGATCTGGATCACCCACGCCCACCGCGACCACGTCGGCGGCGTGGCGCGCCTGCGCGCCCGGTACGGCATCCCGGTGCGGGCCCACCCCGACGCGGCGGCGCGGCTGCCCGCGGGGGCCGGGCCGGTCGAGCCGCTGGCCGACGGCGATCTCCTCGGCGAGCGCTGGCGCGTGCTCCACACCCCGGGCCACGCCCACGGCCACCTCGCCTTCCGGGACGAGCGCACCGGCGCGGTCCTCGCCGGCGACCTGGTGAGCACGCTCTCCACCATCGTGGTGGACCCGCCCGAGGGGGACATGGCGGTCTACCTCGCCTCGCTGGAACGGCTGCGGGCGCTCGCGCCGCGCACGCTCTACCCGTCGCACGGGGCGCCGGCGCCGGACGGCGTGCGCACGCTGGAGCAGTTCCTCGCGCACCGGCGCGAGCGGGAGGAGAAGGTCCGGGCCGCCCTGGCGGGGGGCGGGACGCTCGCCGAGATCACCGCCCGCGCCTACGACGACACGCCGGTGGAGGTCCACCCCGTCGCCGAGCGGAGCTGCCTGGCGTCGCTCCTGAAGCTGGAGGCGGAGGGGCGGGCCCGGCGGGACGGCGGCGGCTGGCGCGCCGCGTGACATTTTCGAACATCCCTTGCGTAGGCGTGTCGAATCGTCAACAGGTCGCAACGGGCGATTCGTGTCATTTCGCGGACTTGGCCCCTGTCGATCGAGGGGCATGTGACGTGCACGCGCGATAAGGTCTATCCTCCGCCCCTTTCGCCGTCCGGGACGACGCCATGAAGACCCACCGCGCAGTCGCCATCGTGCTGCTCGCCTTCCTGGCCGGGGGCAGCTCGGCCGAGATGGCGGTGCAGACCCGCCACGCGCTGCACCGGAACCACGCCGATCCGGCGGAGGGCTCGGGCGGCAACCTCCTGGCGCTCGAGCTGCGCGACCCGGATGGGCAGCTCATCGCCCGGCCGCGGGTCCTGGCGACGCCGGGCCGGGCCGCCCACCTGGTGCTGCGCGACCCGCGAAACCCCGAGCAGGTTCGCCTCACGCTGCGGCTCGAGGCCACCCGGGACCCGTCGGGCGACGTGTCGGTGGACTGGGAGCTGACGATGCCGGGTGAGGAGCGCCCCTGGTCCGGCCGGCTCCTGGCCACGCCGGGCGTCGAGCTCGCGCTCGACCTCGGCGACCGCGTCGGCGAGCGGCCCATGGTCTTCGCCACGCTGCTCGCGCTGCCCGTGCCCTCGGCCGCGTTCAACGCCTACCTCGACGCCGAGCGCCGCGCGCGGCACACGTAGATCGTCTCCTGCGAGGTCTTCTCCTGCGCGGGTCTCCCAGGCGCCAATGGCGCCCCGGGGCGCCATTGGCGCCCTCGCCCTCGGTGCCGGACGATATCCGGGCCCTCGGTGCCGGACGATATCCGGTGGCCGTACAGGCACTTTCCACGGTCGCATGAGGTTAGAGGTGGGGCTCCGAGGCCGGCCGGGCTCGGGAAGGTTGTCCAGCGGCGGCAACTCCGAGCCAGATACTCGAACGGGGTGGTCGAAGCGGCTGATTCGAGCGCAGCAACGTCCCGCGCCCTAGGCCTTCGGCAGAGGCCAGCCCTCGGCTGCCCCGCCATGATGCCTGACGTTTTCTAGGCTGTGGCTGGCGGCGGTGAGAGCCCGCACGCGCTGAGGCGGCGAGCCACCCACAGGTCATCGCCAACGAACGCGGCCACCACCAGCTCGGGGCGGCGCACGCGCAGCCGTCGGCTCAACGGCAGGCTCAGCAGCGACTGGTAGGCCTTGCGCCTCTCGGCTCCGGTACGGCCGAGAGCGACGTAGTCGGGGGCATCATCGATGAGCGGATTTTCCTCTCCGAAGGCGTAGTGGCGGTAGCTCGACCACGGCCAATCGCGAGGACTGCGGACCAGGTTTGCCCGGACCGGGTTCAGATCGCCGTACCGCATGACCGTGAGGAGGTGGCGACCGTCCGGCTGGATGCGCGGCGACCGCAGCCGTTCCATGACCACCTGGCCCCGGCGCTGGCAGCGCCGGTTGTACCAGCGAGCGAAGCACTGATTGACGACCTTCCAGAATGCGCTGAAGGCCGCCTGGCCTCGTGCGGCGGTACACACGACATGGGGGTGGGTGCCCATGATGCAGTAAGCGTGGATCCGGATGCCGTGTCCGGCCTTGTACCGGGCGAGCAGGTCGAGATACTTCGTGCGGGCCCCTGGCTCCTCGAAGACGCGGCTGTGGTTGTGGCTGCGCCACGTGCAGTGGTTGGTGGTGTCCTCGGCGACGAGGAAGACGCGGCGCATCCGGGGCATTGCCGGCGAGGCTCAGGGCAAGAATGCCGCCGCGCCGGGACTCGCGTGAGCGGACCCTTGCGTTGATACCATCGTCCGTTCCGCGCACCTCGTGCCCGTCGTTCGACCGCTGGTTCGCCGCTTGAACGAACGTCCGGCACCGGCAGCCGGCAGCTTGAACAAACGTCCGGCACCGGCAGCCTGAACGAACGTCCGGCACCGGCAGCCGCCACCGGCAGCCCCGGCACCGGCAGCCCCGGCAGCCGCCGCCAGCACAAGAAAGGTCGAGGCCGCCCGCGGGTCCTGGGACCCGGGGCGGCCTCCTCCCCCGCACCGCGACCGGAGGTTACAGGGAGGGAATCACGACGCGCGCCTGGGCCGTCGCCGCGGCGACCGCCTCCCGGTGCTCGACGCCCACGGCCGGACCCGGATCGGACGAGTAGCCGTGCACCCCCATCTCCGGGATGTCCAGGCCGGCGATCTCGTCCTCGGCGAGCACGCGGTTGCCGACGACCTTGCCGATGACCCAGAAGGCCAGGGCCGCCACCGGCGCGACGTAGGCGACGTTGGCGAGGATGCCGATGACCGAGGCGAGGAACTGCCCCTTGTCGCCGTAGAGCAGGCCGGTGACGCCGTAGGCCACGCCGTTCAGCCCCTGCCCGTAGGTGCCGTTCGCGAACAGGCCGAGGGCCAGGATGCCCCACGCCCCGTTCACTCCGTGCACCGCCGAGGCGCCCACCGGGTCGTCGATCTTCAGCTTCGAGTCGATGAACACCGCGGCGAACACCACCAGCACGCCGGCGACGGCGCCGATGAGCGCGGCGGCCCAGGCGGAGACGAAGGCGCAGGGCGCGGTGATGGCCACCAGGCCGGCCAGCATCCCGTTGGCGAGCCACGACGGATCGGGCTTCCCGAAGCGCGCCTTCACGTAGACGTAGGCGGCGAAGGCGCCGGTGGCGCCGGCCAGCATGGTGTTGGTGGCGACCACCGCCAGCCGGGTGTCCATGCCGGAGAGGGTCGAGCCGGCGTTGAAGCCGAACCAGCCGAACGCCAGGATGAAGGTGCCCAGCATGACCTGCGGGATGCTGTGCGGGGCGATGGGGTTGATGCGGCCGTCGGGCGAGTACTTCCCGAGCCGCGGCCCGATCATCTTGGCCAGCACCAGCGCCATCACCCCGCCGGTGAGGTGCACCACCGAGCTGCCGGCGAAGTCCACGTGGCCGTGGCCCAGGCCGAAGTTCACGCCCAGCTGCGAGAGCCAGCCGCCGCCCCAGACCCAGTTCGCGTAGATCGGGTAGATGATGGTCGAGATCACGAAGCTGAAGATCACGAAGCTCGTGAACCTCCAGCGCTCGGCCGCGGCGCCGGTGGGGATGGTCGCGGTGGTGTCCATGAACACCATCTGGAAGAGGAAGGTGGTCGCCACGCCCGCGGTGAAGAGCGAGAGCGGGTGCAGGCCGAACCCGGTCATCCCGAACAGGCCGAAGTCCTTCCCGAAGAGGTGGAGGGTGAACTCCTTGCTGAGCACCGCCGCCTCGCCGAAGACCGAGCCGACGCCGCCCATCTGCAGGCCGAACCCGACGAAGTAGAAGCCGATGATGCCGATGGCGTAGACGAGGAAGTTCATCCCCATCGTGTGCGCCGCGTTCTTGGCCC
>JAJZTO010000117.1 GCA_021848865.1 Myxococcales bacterium | reverse complement strand
CATGCCGCAGATCGGGCAGGGCACCGGCTCCTTCTCCTTCACCTCCGGGTCCATGGGGCAGACCCACCAGACCTGGGCGCCGGGCGGGGCGACCGGCGGCGCCGCCGGGGCCGCCAGGCTCGCCATGCCGCCGGGTCCGCGGGCCAGGTGACCCTCCGGGTCGGCCTGGAACTTCGCCATGCACTTCATGTTGCAGAAGTGGAAGGTGCGGCCGCCGTGCTCCCAGGAGCCGCCCTTGGGAGCCTTCGGGTTCACCTCCATGCCGCACACCGGGTCGACGGCGAAGTAGCGCTCCGGCTCGGCGAGGAACTTCTCGCGGCAGCCGGCGCTGCAGAAGTGGTAGCGGTAGCGGCCGCGCTCCACCGTCCCGCCGGCCGGCCGCTCCGGATCGACGAGCATCCCGCACACCGGGTCGCGGGGCGGGGGAGCGGCGGGGGCGGCGGGGGCGGGCGAGGTGGTGGGCTCCATGGGGTCCCCTATCTAGCGTGATCCGTTGGAGCCCGCTCGCCGGCCGTCGGTTTCGCTCCCGGAGACGAATCCGCTGGGGCGGCGTCCGCGCTCGGGGTATGAGGGGCGTCACCGCAAGGAGCGGTTCCTTGGCCCGGCTCGTCCCCGTCCTCGTCGCGTGCGCCGCGGCCCTGCTCGCGCGGCCGGCCCCCGCCGGCGCATCCGGCGGGCCCGCTGCCCCTGCGAGGCCGCCGTCCGCGCCCGGCTCGCCTTCCCTCCCGCCGCAGCCGCCGCCCGCCCCGGCGCCGCCCGCGCTCTCGCTCTCCCTCCCGCCGGACGCGCCGCCCGCCCCGGCGCCGCCGTCCCTGGCGCGCTCGCTCTCGCCGGACGACGCCCGCTGGCTCGCGGGGGAGGAGCCGCCGGTGAACCGGTGGCTGCCGGCCCTGGAGTCGGCCGGCTTCAGCGCCGCCCTGAACCTCTACGCGCGGTTCACCAAGCCCGCCGGGAACGAGTTCGAGACCGACCCCCACAGCTTCTGGCGAAACGTCAGCGGCCGCTGGGTCTACGACGTGGACCCCTTCGGCACCAACGAGCTGCAGCACCCGTACCAGGGGAGCGTTTCCTTCGCGGCGGCACGCTCCACCGGCGCAGGCTTCTACGCCTCCTTCCTCTACGCCCTGGGCGGAAGCCTGCTCTGGGAGTGGGCGGGGGAGACGGAGCCGGTGAGCATCAACGACCAGTGGACCACCACCATGGGCGGCACGCTGCTCGGGGAGACGCTGGTCCGCCTCGCCGCCATGGTCCTCGACGGCGGCGGGGCGCGCCCGGGGCCCTGGCGCGAGGGGGCCGCCGCGCTCCTCTCCCCCTCCACCGGCCTGAACCGGCTGATCGGCGGCAACCGCTGGCGCGAGCCGGGGCTGTCCGGCAACCCGTGGTACGGGGAACTCCGGCTGGCCGGGGCCGTCCGCGGGGTCTCCGCCGACGCCGACGTCCCGCTGGCGCGCACCGGGGTCGCCGAGCTGTCGGCGCGGATCACCTGCGGCCCGCCGGCCGGCGACTGGCGCTTCCGCAAGCCCTTCGACCACTTCGACGCCCAGCTCGGGCTGGTCGCGACGGGGCCGTCGTCGAGCCCCGGCGCCTTCATGACGCTGCTCCTGCGGGGGCTGGTCCTGGGGACGAGCTACGGCGCCGGCACCTCGCGCGGGCTCTGGGGCCTCTTCGCCCACTACGACTACATGTCGCCGGAGATCTTCCGCGTCTCCTCCAGCGGCGTGGGCCTGGGCACCACCGCGCAGCACGCCTGGCCCGCCGGGATCGCCGTGGGCGGGACGGCCGTCCTGTCGGCCGGCTTCGGCGCCGGCGGCGCCGCCGTCGAGCCGGTGGGCGGCCGCGACTACCACTTCGGCTCCACCCTGAGCGCGCTCGCCGAGGCGCAGGTGCATGCCGGGGGCCGCGCCTCGCTGCGGCTCGTGTACCGCCACTACCTGATCTCGGGCCGGGCCTCTCCGGACGTGAAGACCTTCGAGCGGCTCGACTACGGCACCGCCGGCCTGGTGGTGCGGGTCGGAGGTCCCCACGCCGTCGGCGTCGACCTCTCGGTGGCCCGGCGGCGCGCCGTCTACCGCGACGCCTCCAGCATCTTCTCGCGCGCCAACGCCGTCCACCTCTTCTACCTGCTGACCACCGACGCCGGCCTCGGGCTCGCCCGGGCCGCCGCCGGCACCTGACCGCCACCCCGGCCGTCGGCGAACCCCATCCGGCGGGCTCGTCGCTGCCCCGGCCGCCCTCCAGCCCGACGCGTCCGGCCGTCGCCCCGCGTGGTATGGGTGGCGCCTTGTCCGAGCCGGTGCTCATCGTCGCCACCGAGGCCAGCGCCGACCTCCACGCCGCCCGCGTGCTGGAGGAGCTCCGCCGGCTGCGCCCCGGCGTCGCCGCCTTCGGCATGGGCGGCAGCCGGCTGGTGGCGGCGGGCCTGGAGCCGCTCCACCGCGCCGAGGAGATGAGCGTGATGGGGCTCGCCGAGGTGCTCCCGAAGATCCCGGTCATCCTGCGCATCCTCCGGGACCTGGCGGCCGCCGCCGAGGAGCGCCGGCCGCGGGTGGCGCTCCTGGTGGACTCGCCCGACTTCAACCTCCGGCTCGCGCAGCGGCTGAAGCGACTCGGGGTGAAGGTCGTCTACTACGTCTCGCCCACCGTCTGGGCCTGGCGGAGGGGACGGGTGAAGACCATCGCCCGGGTGGTGGACCGGATGCTCTGCATCCTGCCCTTCGAGGAGCGGTTCTACGCCGGCACCGGGGTCTCGGCCCGGTTCGTGGGCCACCCCTTCGCCGAGCGGCCGCCGCCGGCGGCGGCCGAGGCCTACCGGGAGCGGCTGGCGCTGCCGCCGGGCCGGACCACGGTGGCGCTGGTGCCGGGCAGCCGCCGCTCCGAGCTGAAGCGCATCTTCCCGGCGATGCTGGAGGCCGCCGAGCGGATCCGGCTGGTCCACCCCGACGCCCAGTTCGTGGTGCCGGTGGCGCCGACGCTGGAGGAGGCGGCGCTGCGCCCCTACCTCGCCGCCCACCGGACGCTGGAGGTGAAGCTGGTCGAGGGGCGCGCCGACGAGGTGGTGGGGGCGAGCGACGCCGCCCTGGTGAAGTCCGGCACCAGCGTGCTGGAGGCGGCGCTGATGCTGCGCCCCCTGGTGGTGGTGTACAAGCTCTCCTGGATCACCTACCTGGTGGGCCGCCTGCTGGTGAAGCTCACCAGCTTCGGCCTGGTGAACCTGCTGGCGGGGCGCACCGTGGTGCCGGAGCTGCTGCAGCGGCAGGCCAGCCCGGCGCGCATGGCGGAGGAGCTGGAGCGGCTGCTCTCCGACCCCGGGGCGCGGGAGGCGCAGCTGGCCGGGCTGCGCGAGGTGCGGGCCAGCCTGGGCGAGCCGGGGGCGCCGCGGAAGGTGGCCGAGGAGGTGGCGAGGATGGCCGAGCCATGAGCGGGACGGGGCGACGGGCGCTGATCTGCCTGCCCACCTACGACGAGCGGGAGAACCTGGGCCCCATGGTCCAGGCGATCCTGGCCGCGGTCCCGCAGGTCGAGATCCTGGTGGTGGACGACAACTCGCCCGACGGCACCGGCCGGCTGGCCGACGAGATCGCGGCGCGGGAGCCGCGGGTCCACGTGCTGCACCGGGCCGGCAAGGAGGGGCTGGGGAAGGCCTACCTGGCCGCCTTCGCCTGGGCGCTGGCGCGCGACCACGGCCTGGTGCTGGAGATGGACTGCGACTTCTCCCACGACCCGCGGTACCTGCCCGGCATGCTCGAGGCGGCGGGGCGGGCCGACCTGGTGCTGGGCTCGCGCTACGTGAAGGGCGGCGGGACGGTGAACTGGGGGCTCCTGCGCAAGCTCATCTCCCGCGGCGGCTCGCTCTACGCCCGCGCCATCCTCGGGCTGCGGGTGCGCGACCTCACCGGCGGCTTCAAGTGCTTCCGGCGCGAGGTGCTGGAGGCCATCGACCTCCCCACCGTCGAGTCCACCGGCTACGCCTTCCAGATCGAGCTGACCTTCCGGGCGGTGCGGCGGGGCTTCCGGGTGGAGGAGATCCCCATCGTCTTCGAGGACCGGCGGGTGGGCCACTCCAAGATGTCGAGGCGCATCGTGCTGGAGGCGCTGAAGAGGGTCTGGTCCATCCGCTTCTCGCGGTTCGCGCGCGGCGCATGAGGGAGCTGCTCGAGTTCAGCTTCATCGCCTTCTCGGCGGTGTTCGTGGTGGTGGATCCGTTCGCCGCCGTGCCCTTCTACCTGTCGATGACGGCCCGGGAGGACCCGGCCCGCAAGCGCGCGACGGCGCGGCGCGCCGCCCTGGTCTCGGGCTCGGTGCTGGTGGGCTTCGCCCTGGCCGGCGCGGTCATCTTCCAGCTCATCGGCGTCACCCTGGCCGCCTTCCGCATCGCCGGCGGCGCCATGCTGCTGCTCACCGCCACCGACATGATCCGGACCCGCCCGCCCTCCACCCGCATCACCGAGGGGGAGGTGCGCGAGGGGGAGGCCAAGGAGGACGTGGCGGTGGTGCCGCTGGGCATGCCGCTGCTCGCCGGCCCCGGCTCGATGGCCACGGTGGTGGTGCTCATGGGGCGGGCGCGCGCCGAGCACTTCTGGCTGGCGGTGCCGGTGCTGCTCTCCATCGCCCTGACGGCGTGGCTCTCCTACCTGATCCTGGCGGGCGCCTCGCGGATCGACCGGGTGCTGGGGAGGACCGGCCTCAACATCCTGGAGCGCGTCGCCGGCATCCTGCTCGCGGCCATCGCCATCCAGTTCGTCATCGACGGGCTGGCCGAGGCCATGCCCACCATCCTGGGGCGCGGGTAGGCGGGCTCGCGGCGCCCCGCTCCAACGCCCGCCTCGAGCCGGGCACCTGGCGAGGCGCCCGGCCTACCTCGCCAGCCGCTTGCGCATCAGCACGTGGGGCACGCCCTGCTCCAGGAAGACGTCGCCCTCCTTCGCGTAGCCGCGGTGGGCGTAGAAGGGCTCGGCCGGCAGCTGGGCGTGGACGATGAGCTCGGCGAGGCCGCGCAGCGAGGCCATGCGCTCCAGGGTGTCGAGCACCTTCGCGCCCACCCCCAGGCCGCGCACCGAGGCGGCGGTGACCTGGCGGCCCACCTGGCAGGTGCGGCTGTCGAGCCGGACGATGCGGCCGGTCCCGACGCAGGTGCCGGCGTCGTCGAAGGCCACCACGTGGTCGGCGTTGAAGTCGTGCGGATCGCGGTCGAGGGGGCGCGGCACCCCCTGCTCCACCTCGAACACGGCGCGGCGGAGCTCGTAGCCGGCATCCTTGTCCTTCTCGGAGGAGGCGAAGCGGACGGTGATCTCCATGGCCGGATGATACCCCGGGACCGGGCGTCCCCGGCCAGCCGCCCTCCCGGGGCCGGGGCGCGACACGGGGCGTCAGGAAGCATCCTGCCGATCGCTTTCCATCCCCGGGCGGGGCTGACAAGATGCCCGTCCTCCACCCCACCGAGGTCCACGCATGAACCCGACGGACGCCTTCCGCAAGGCTCGCGACTTCCTGCAGGCCCACCGGGACGACTGGGCGAAGGCCAGCCGGGACTTCCGCTGGCCCCACCTCGACCGCTTCAACTGGGCGCTCGACTGGTTCGACGTCATCGCCGACGGCAACCCGCGGCCGGCGCTGCACATCGTCGAGGAGGACGGGCGGGAGGTCGAGCTGAGCTACCAGGAGCTGGCGCGCCGCTCCAACCAGGTGGCGGTCTTCCTGCGCCGCCACGGGGTGCAGCGCGGCGACCGCATCCTGATGATGCTGCCGAACGCCGTGCCCATCTGGGAGGTGATGCTGGCCTCGATGAAGCTGGGGGCGGTGCTGATCCCCGCCACCAACCTCCTCACCCCCGAGGACCTGCGGGACCGGCTGGAGCGCGGCCAGGTGCGCCACGTGGTCACCGATCCCACCGGCGCCGAGAAGCTGCGGGGCGTCGCCGGGAGCTTCACCCGCATCTGCGCCGGCGAGCGCGTCCCCGGCTGGATCCCCTACGACCAGGCCTACGCCGAGATCGGCTTCCTCCTGGCCCACGGCGAGACCACCGGCCAGGACCCGATGCTGCTCTACTTCACCTCCGGCACCACCTCGAAGCCCAAGCTGGTGATGCACACCCACACCAGCTACCCGGTGGGCCACCTCTCCACCATGTACTGGATCGGCCTGCTGGAGGGGGACGTGCACATGAACGTCAGCTCCCCGGGCTGGGCCAAGCACGCCTGGTCCAACTTCTTCGCGCCGTTCAACGCCGGGGCCACGGTCTTCATCCACAACTACGCCCGCTTCCAGGCGAGCCGCACCCTGGAGGTCCTGGAGAAGCACCGGATCACCACCATGTGCGCCCCGCCCACGGTGTGGCGCATGCTGATCCTCGAGGATCTCTCGAAGCGGAAGGTCTACCTGCGCGAGGCGCTCAGCGCCGGCGAGCCGCTGAACCCCGAGGTCATCGAGCGGGTGCAGCAGGCCTGGGGGCTCACCATCCGCGACGGCTACGGCCAGACCGAGACCACCTGCCAGGTGGGCAACTCGCCTGGCCAGAAGCTGAAGCCCGGCTCGATGGGCCGCCCCATGCCCGGCTACACGGTGGCGCTCGTGAACGACGACGGGGTGGTCGGCGACGAGGGGGAGATCTGCCTGCCGCTGGCCGACCGCCCCGCCGGCCTCATGGCCGGCTACCAGGACGACGCCACCCTCGACGCCTTCGTCCACCGCGGCGGCCACTACCACACCGGCGACGTCGCGGCCCGCGACGCCGAGGGGTACATCAGCTACGTCGGCCGGTCCGACGACGTCTTCAAGTCCTCCGACTACCGCATCAGCCCCTTCGAGCTGGAGAGCGCCCTCATCGAGCACGAGGCGGTCGCCGAGGCGGCGGTGGTGCCGAGCCCCGACGCCGTCCGCGGCGTGGTGCCGAAGGCCTTCCTCATCCTGAAGCCGGGCACCGCCGGCACCCGCGAGCTGGCGCTGGACATCTTCCGGTTCCTGCGCCGGCGGCTCGCCCCCTACAAGCGCGTCCGGCGGCTGGAGTTCTCCGACCTGCCCAAGACCATCTCCGGGAAGATCCGCCGGGTGGAGCTGCGCAAGAAGGAGGAGAAGCGCCCGCCCGGGGCGCAGCGCGGCGACCGGGAGCACTGGCAGGAGGACTTCCCGGAGCTGAAGGAGACGGTGTAGGGACGCGGCGCACACGGCCCCCGCTTTTCCGTGGTGAGTGACGCGGCGCGGTGACACACTCCCCGCCACTCGAACCCCGAAGCAGGAGGAGACCGACATGCGCACCGCATCCGCACGCATCGCCACCGCCGCACTGGCCCTGGCCCTGGCCGGCCCCGCCTTCGCGCAAGGGAAGGCCGCCCGCGAGGAGAGCGACGGCGAGAAGGTCGCCGGGCTCTGGGGCGTCGCCTACTTCGGCCAGCACAGCTTCGACTTCGGCGCCCCGGGCCTGGGCAATCCCGTGGACGTCCACATCATCGGCGTGCGCCACTGGCTCACCGGGCCGGCCACCGGCTCCCTGAAGGGCATCGGCGTCGACCTGGGCGTGGGGCTCGGCTGGAACAACCAGAAGGTGAAGGTCCCGGTCGCGGGCGGCACCCTGACCACCGAGTCCTCCGGCTTCGGGTTCGGGCTCCACGGCGGCCTGCCGCTGGCGCTGGCCCGCACCCGCCACGCCACCTTCCTCGTCATCCCCGAGATCGACCTGGTCCGCGCCACCGGCTCCAACGACGAGCCGGGCCCGACCTCCACCGACTGGAGCGGCTGGGCCTTCGACCTCGGCGCCCGCGCCGGCTTCGAGCTGCACTTCGGCTTCTGGGACGTGCCGCAGCTCTCGGTCCAGGGGACGGTGGGGGCCGCCTTCCGCTACGCCTCCGCCACGTCCACGTTCGCCGGCACCGACACCACCGTCTCCGGGTGGCGCTTCGGCACCGAGCGGCCCGCCGACTTCATCGTCGGCAACATCGCGGCCATCTACTACTTCT
>JAJZTO010000116.1 GCA_021848865.1 Myxococcales bacterium | reverse complement strand
TGACGTAGTCGTCGGCCCCCAGCTCGAAGCCGACCACCCGGTCCACCTCCTCCCCCTTGGCGGTGAGCATCACCACCGGGACGTTCCGGGTGCGCTCCGCTCCCTTGATGCGGCGGCACACCTCGGTCCCGGGCAGGTCGGGCAGCATCAGGTCCAGCACCACCAGGTCGGGGACCCGGCGGCGGACGTGGGCCAGCGCCTCCTCGGCGGTGGAGGCGAGCAGGGTCTCGAAGCCGGCCTGGCGCAGGTTGAAGTCGAGCAGGGAGAGCAGGTCGCGCTCGTCCTCGACGATGAGTACGCTGGACACGGCACCCATAGAGCACGAGAAGGTGGCCGTCGTGCAACGTTCCCGTGTCATGGGCGTGACGGGATCGCGCTCCCCCGGGAGGGGCGCCTGGCATCCCTCCCACGCGGGACCTATCATCTGATCGGGGAGTTCCGGCGCTCCCGGGCCGCGGGCCCGGGCCGCCGGTCCCGGGGATCGCCCCGAGGGGGGGCGTGGGAAGCGTCCTTGGTCAAGCCGCCGAAATTCCGGAAGGATGAGGAGGCCACGGTCCCGGCCGAGGGCCGGGACGGCCCTGGGCGCGGTCCGGGCGGCGGCCTGCTCGACGCCGTCGCCGGGTTCAGCCGCGGCGGGACCCTGCTGGTCTCCGTCGCGCTCACCGGCTGCGTCGCCGTCGGCGACCTGCTCACCGGCTCGGACGTGAACTTCACGCTCCTGTACCTGGGCCCCATCGGGCTGGCGACCTGGTTCTCCGGGTTCTGGGCGGCCACCGCCCTGTCGGTGGCCAGCGCGGTGCTCTCCACCGCCGTGGACGTCCTGGCCCGGCAGGAGCGGCTCCCCGCGGCGGTGATCGCCTGGAACGTCACCGTCCAGCTCGGCACCTTCATGGCGCTCGTGCTGCTGCTGGCGGCGCTGCAGGCTCGGCTGGCGGCCGAGCAGCAGGCGGCGCGCACCGACCCGCTCACCGCCGTCGCCAACCGGCGCGCCTTCCGGGAGATGGCGGCGGTGGAGCTGGAGCGGGCGCGGCGCACCGGCCGCCCGCTGACCGTGGCCTACCTGGACATCGACGACTTCAAGCGGGTGAACGACCAGCAGGGTCACGCCCGCGGCGACGCCCTGCTGGTGAGCCTGGCGGCGACGCTGCGCGGCGCCACCCGCGCCGTCGACGTGGTGGGCCGGCTGGGGGGCGACGAGTTCGGCCTGATGCTCGTCGAGACCGACGGCGCCGCGGCCGAGGCGTTGCTGGACCGCGTCCGCTCGGCGCTGGCGGCGGCCATCGCCGGGAACGGCTACGACGTCACCTTCAGCGTCGGCGCCGTCACCTTCCTCTCCCCGCCGCGATCGGTGGACGAGATGATGCTCCCCGCCGACCAGCTCATGTACGAGGCCAAGCGGAGCGGGAAGAACGCCGTCCGGCTCGACGTCCGGCCCCGCCCCGCCGCCGCCGGCAACGCCTGACGCCGCGCGGCCCGCCTACCGCGGCCTCCCCGGGCCGGGTAAGGTGCGCGCCATGCGCTTCTTCGCCACCTGCGCCAAGGGCACCGAGGGGGCCCTGCGGCGCGAGCTGTCGGCCCTCCGGCTCCACGCCGTCCGCGGCGAGCGCGGCGGCGTCTCCTTCGAGGGGAAGCTGGAGGCGGGCATGCAGGCCTGCCTCCACTCGCGGGTGGCGATGCGGGTGCTGCTGGAGCTGGGCCGCTTCCCGGCCGGCGACGCCGCCTCGCTCTACGACGGGGCCCGCGCCCTGCCCTGGGGCGACTGGCTCACCGACCGCACCACCCTGGCGGTGGAGGCCACGGTGCGCGACGCCCCCGCCCTCTCCCACTCCGGCTTCGCCGCCCTCAAGGTGAAGGACGCGGTGGTGGACGCGCTGCGGGAGCGGCTCGGCGCCCGGCCCGACGTCGACCCGAAGGATCCGGACGTCCGCGTGGTGCTGCACCTGGCGGGCGGAGAGGCGGCCCTCTCGCTCGATCTCGCCGGCGAGCCGCTCCACCGGCGCGGCTACCGGGCGGTGACCGGCGTCGCGCCGCTCAAGGAGACGCTGGCGGCGGCGGTCCTGTCGCTGGGCGGCGTCGACCCCGGGCTCCCCTTCCTCGACCCCATGTGCGGCTCGGGCACGCTGGCCATCGAGCAGGCGCTGGCGGCGCGGCGCATCGCGCCCGGACTGTCGCGCCCCATGGGCTTCCAGCGCTGGCCCGCCTACCGCGGCGGCCCGCAGTCGGCCTGGGACCGCCTGAAGGAGGCGGCGCGGGCCGCGGCCCTGCCCCGGGCCCCGGCGCCCATCGTGGCCCGCGACCTCCACCCCAAGGCGCTGGAGGCGGCGCGCCGGAACCTGGCAGCCGCGGGGGTGGCGGCCGACGTGCGGCTGGAGGCGGGCGACGCGCGGGAGGTGCAGCCCTTCGCCGGGCAGGGCACCCTCTGCACCAACCCGCCCTACGGCGAGCGGCTGGCGGGGCGCCTGGACGGGGAGGGCCGCGGGGAGGGCGCGCCGCGCGAGGCGCGGCGGCCGCCGGGCGAGGGGCGGCGCCGGGAGCGGCCCGGCGGGGCGCCGGAGGACCGCCGGGAGGCGGCCACCCGGCGGCGCAAGCTGGAGGGGCTCTACCGCGGGCTGGCCGAGGCGGTGCTGCGCTTCCACGGGTGGTCGGCGGTGCTGCTCTCCGGGAACCCGCAGCTCGAGCGCTCCTTCCCCTGGGCGCCGGAGGTGACGCACCGGCTGTGGAACGGGCCGCTCGAGGTCCGCCTGCTCCGGTACCGGATCCCCTAGCCGCCGCGCCCGCGGAGCCCGTCTAGCTGCGCCTGCATCCGGGCCACCAGCTTCCGGACGCCCCCCCTGGCCTGGGCCTCGGGCAGCGTCGCCGCGAAGGCCACCGCCTCGGCGAGCGTCCGCTCCCGGCCGGCGCGGTCGCCGGCCCGCTCCTGGCTCGTGGCCTTGAGGTCGTAGACCCGCAGCTTGCGCGGGCCGTAGGCGCGGGCCAGCGCCCGGTCGGCCGCGGCCACCGCCTCCGGGTAGCGCTTCTCCTCCCGGTAGAGCAGCGCCAGCCGCGCCGGCGGGTTGTAGTCGTCGGGCAGCGCCCGCTCCGAGGCCCGCAGCGGCGGGACGGCCAGCGCGGGGCGGCCCAGGCCGATGGCCGCGGAGACGCGCCAGGAGTCGAGGGAGGCGCGCAGCTCGGCGCTGGGGGTGCGCCGCGCCTCCGCCTCCAGGAAGCGCCAGAGCCGGGTCAGGGCGGCCCGGGAGGCCCGGGCGTCGCCGGCCGCCTGGCGCGCGTCGGCCAGCGTCTGGAGCAGGGCGGCGCGGTCGTCGGCGAGCAGGTCGGGCAGGGCCGCGGCCTCGCGGACCAGCGGCTCGAGCCGGCGGAGCGCCTCGGGGCGCCAGGGCGCGGCGTCGTCGGCGCCCAGCGCGCAGCCGAGCCCGGTGGCGACGGCGTTGGCGAAGGACGACCCGCGCGGCAGCCCCGCCCCGTCCGACCCGGCCACCGCGGCGCACTGCTCGTCCCGCCCCGCCCCCTGGAGCGCCAGCACCAGCGACTCCACGGCCCGCGGGCGGCGGCTCCAGCCCGGGCCGCCCCGCTCCAGGGCCTCGCGGTAGCCGGCCACCGCCTCCTCCACGCGGTCCTCGGCGTTGGCCCGGTCGGCCCGGGCCAGCGCCGCCTCCGGGCCGGCGCCGCCGGCGGCGCGCCGCGCCACCCGGGCGTCGTCGAGGATCCGCTCGAACTGCTTCACGGTGGCCGACCCCGGCCAGCGCAGCACCGGCTTCTCGGTGACCGGGTCGACCACCAGGAAGGTGGGGTACCCGGAGACCGTGAAGCGCTCGGTGAAGGCGGCGTTCCGCTCCTTCTCGGCGTCGACGGAGAGCCAGACGAACCGTCCGGCCTGCTTCACGAGGCGCGCGTCGGAGAGGACGTGCGCCCGCATGAAGCGGCAGGTGTGTCACCAGGGGGTCCAGACGTCGACGACCACCGGGAGGTCCCGGGCCCGGGCCTCGGCGACGGCCCGGCCCCAGTCGTCCAGGATCCAGGGCAGCCCCGGCGCCCGGCCGGCGGCCGGGGCCGCGGAGAGCAGGGCGGCGAGCAGGAGGTGCATGGGACGAGAGGATATCCCGTCGCGCGCCGGCGCGCCCGGGTCAGGCGGCCAGCGCCGCGGCCGGCGCCGGCCGGTAGCGGCGGGCCACGGCGCGGAAGAGCAGCGCCCCCGCCAGCATCAGCAGGGTGAAGAAGAGGAAGTAGGCGGCGCCGTGGAAGACGTTGAGGCTCGCCACCCAGGCGGTGAGCAGGCTGCCCACGCCGATGGTGACGAACCAGAAGCCCATGATGGTGCTCTTCATGGCCGCGGGCGCCTGGGTGTAGGCGAACTCCAGCGCCGTGACCGAGACCAGCACCTCGCCGGCCGAGATGAACAGGTACTGGAGCCCCTGCCAGGCGATGCTGGGCCGCGCCCCGCCGTCGAGGGAGAGCTGGAGGGCGGCGGCGCAGGCGAAGGAGAGCACCGAGACGAACATCCCGGCCTGCATCTTGCCGAGCGCCGTCACCCGGACGCCGCGCCGCTCCAGGGCCGGGTAGACCAGCCCGCCGAAGACCGGGATGAGGGTGAGGACGAAGAGGGCGTTGAGCGACTGGATCTGCTCGGGGAGCACGGTGAACCAGAGCACGCGCGGGTCCAGCTCCCTCGACTGGATCACCCAGGAGGAGCCGTACTGGAAGAAGAGGGCCCAGAAGGCGGCGATGGGGGCGAAGACCGCCAGGATGCGCAGCACCGCCCGCGCCCCCTCGATCGCCTCGGGGGGGTGCCGGTCCGCGGCGGCGTCGAGCCAGTGCTCGCCGGCCCGGTGGGTGCCGGCCCGATGCAGCGCCCGCCCCACCACGTGCAGGAAGGAGTGGGGGCTGGGGCCGGTGGGGAGCGCGTAGCGGTAGTGGCGCCGCCCGCCCCACCAGAGGAGCAGCGCCAGGGCCATGAAGAGGGCGGGGACGCCGAAGGCGACGGCCGGCCCGTAGCGCCCGCGCAGCCAGGGGATGGCCAGGGTCGAGGCGGTCGAGCCCAGGTTGATCATCCAGTAGTAGAGGTTGTAGACGCGCTTCAGCAGGTGCTGCTGCCCCGGCCCGAACTGGTCGCCCACGAAGGCCGAGGCGCAGGGCTTGATGCCGCCGGCTCCCAGGGCGATGAGGAACAGGCCGGCGTAGAGCCCCCACAGACTCTCGAAGAGGGCGATGGTGAGGTGGCCCGCCACGTAGCCCCAGGAGAGCCAGAGCACCACCCGGTAGCGGCCGAAGAAGCGGTCGGCCAGGAAGGCCCCGAGCAGCGGCGCGAAGAAGGCGGCCGCCACGAAGACCTGGTACCGGGCCACGGCGCCGCTCTTCGACAGGTAGAGCGTGTCCACCATGTGCGAGGTGAGGATCGAGGCCATGCCGTAGTAGGAGAAGCGCTCGGCGGCCTCGTTCCAGGCGATGTACCTGATCTGGGGAGGGAAGCGCTCCCGGTCCGGGGACATGGGCGGTCATGTTGCCACGGCGGCCGCGGCGAGGGGCAACTTCCGGACCGGCGGTCAGCGGCGCAGGGCGGCCACGGCCAGCGCCGCCCAGCCGCCGAGGAAGGCCAGGCCGCCGACGGGCGTGACGGCGCCGAGGGCGCGCACGCCGGTGAGCGCCAGGGCGTAGAGGCTCCCGGAGAAGAGGACGGTGCCGGCGACGAAGAGCCAGCCGGCCCAGGCCGCCGGGCCGGGGGCGCGCGCCGAGGCCCAGGCCGCGGCGAGCAGCGCCAGCGCGTGGAACATCTGGTAGCGCGCGCCGGTCTCGAACACCGCCAGCAGGTCGGCCGGCAGCCGGGCCTTGAGCGCGTGGGCGCCGAAGGCGCCGGCCGCCACCGAGACGAAGCCCGAGACGGCGCCGAGGAGGAGGAAGGTCCGTTCCATGGCGCGGATGGTAACGGGCCGCAAGCGGCCGTTCACCTCGTTTCGGGTCGCCCCGGGGGCGGGCCCCTGCCTTGGGCTGTCGCCGGCGCCCCGGGCCCCTTAGATCGGCGCCATGCGCCTCGCCCACCAGCGGTGCGCCCCCTGCGAGGGCGGCGTGCCCCCGCTCCCGGAGCCCCGGGCCCGCGAGCTGCTGGCCGAGCTGGACGGCTGGTCGATGGACGGCGGGCGCATCCGGCGCCACCTGCGCTTCCGCGACTTCCCGGCCGCCATCCGCTTCGTGAACGAGGTGGCCGCCCTGGCCGAGGGCGAGGGGCACCACCCGGACCTCGCCGTGCGCGACTGGAACTGCGTCGACCTCTCGCTCTGGACCCACGCGGTGGGCGGCCTCTCGGAGAACGACTTCATCCTCGCGGCCAAGATCGACCTGCTGCCGCGCGACGCTCCCCCGAGCGGCTGAGCGCCCGCGGCCGCGGTGAATAGGCCCCCGGCCCGGCCGTCCCTCCGGCGTAGCCCGAGAACGGAGGAAACCATGACGACCGCCATCCGCAGCCTGCTCGCCGCCGCCACCGCCGCCGCCCTGCTGGCCGCCCCCGCCGCCCGCGCCCACGATCGGGACGGGGACGGGCGCGACGCTCCGCCGGCGCCCGCCTGGGCTCCTCCCGCCTGGGCCCCGCCGCAGCCGCCCGCGTTCCGCGAGCCGCCGCAGCCGACGCCGACGTGGCGGGTGCGGCCCGGCGCCTTCATCCCCCGCGGGCCCTGGGCGGGCGCGGTGCTGCGCGCCGACTACGCCCGGCTGGAGCTGGCGCGGGAGCGCTTCTACGCCGGCTGGCGGGGCAATCCCTGGCGGCAAGCGCGCTTCGAGCGCTGGTACGCGGTGCGCCGCGCCGAGCTGGACCGCCGCGCCGCGTGGCTGACGCAGCGCGCCGGCTGGCAGGGACCGCGCGGCAACGCCTGGGGCTGGCGCCACGGCGACCGCGACGACGACGACTGACCTCCCGCGCCGCCGGCGCGGGGAGCGCGGGGCGCCCGGGTGGGCGCCCCGCGGCGATCGCGCGGTCATGGCGGCGGCGTCACCGCGCCGTTAGAGTGGGTTCCGACGTGTCGCGGCTCGGCTCCATCGCCCTCTTCCTGCTCGTCGCCACCGCCCTCGTCGGCGGCATGCACTTCTACCTGTGGGCCCGGCTGGTGCGGGACCCGCAGCTCGGCGAGCCCTGGCGCCGGACGCTGGCGGTGCTCCTGGCGCTGGCCGCGGCCTCGGTGCCGGCCGGGATGTTCGCCTGGCGGCTCCACCCCTCGCAGGCGGTGCGGCTGGCGACCTCGGTGGTCTTCGTCTGGCTGGGCGCCTCCTTCCTGCTCTTCGTGGCCCTGGTGGCCACCGACGCCGCCCGGCTGGCGGCGGGCGCCCTCTCCTGGGTCCTGGCGCTGGGCCGCGGCCCGGCCGCGCCGCCCGACCCGGAGCGGCGGGTCTTCCTGGCCCGCGCCGCCGCCGGGACGGCGGTGCTCGCGGCCGGCGGCGCCACCTCGCTGGGCTTCTACACCGCGGTCTCCGATCCGCTGCTCCACGACGTGCCCATCCGGCTGGAGCGGCTGCCGCCGGCGCTCTCCGGCCTCACCGTCGCCCAGATCAGCGACCTCCACGTCGGCGCCACGGTGGGCGAGCGGCACGTGCGCCGGGTGGTGGAGCTCACCAACGGCATGAAGCCGGACCTGGTGACCATCACCGGCGACCTGGTGGACGGGAGCGTCGAGCAGCTCCGCGAGGCCACCGCCCCGCTGGCCGGCCTGCGGGCGCGCTACGGCGTGCTCTTCGTCACCGGGAACCACGAGTACTACGCCGCGCCGCCCGACGGATACGCCCGCTGGATCGAGGAGCTGCGGCGCTACGGGATCCGCACCCTGCAGAACGAGCGCATCACCGTCGGCGACGCCGTCCCGGGCGGCGCCACCCTCGACGTGGCCGGGGTCAACGACTGGAGCGCGCCGCCGCGCCACCGCAGCGACCTGGGCCGGGCGCTCGGAGGGCGCGATCCCGACCGCTCCCTGCTGCTGCTCGCC
>JAJZTO010000115.1:6216-7972 GCA_021848865.1 Myxococcales bacterium | reverse complement strand
TGAACATTTTGTGACCTGGCTGGCCGTGGTCGCCGTGGCCTTCCTCGAGCAGGGCTACGACCTCTCGCGCCTGGCGCTGATCCTGTACCTGCCCCTCAGCCTCGCGCTGGTGGGCGGCGGGCGGACGGCGCTCCGGCTGGCGGCCCGGGGCGCCCGGCGGCGAGGCCTCAACACCCGGTTCTTCGCGGTGGTGGGCTCGGGCGAGATCGCCGAGGACGTCGTCTGCTCGGTGGCTGCGCACCCGGAGTGGGGCTACTCCTTCGCCGGCTACGTCCTGGAGGACGAGGCGGTCCCGGAGACCTGCGACGTCCCGGTCCTGGGCCGGGTCCGCGACCTGGGCCGGCTTCTCGAGGACCGGGTGCTGGACGAGATCTTCTTCGCGGTCCCGCGCCACCACCTCGACCGCGTCCACGGCGCGGTCCGGCTCTGCGAGGAGCAGGGGGTGTCCTTCCGGGTCTGCCTGCAGCTCTTCGAGGACTCCGCCTCGCGGATGACCCTCTCCGACCTGGCCGGGCTGCCGACGCTCTCCTTCTCCCGCACCCCCTCCGACGAGCTGGCGCTGGCGGCCAAGCGGGCCTTCGACGTCCTGGCGAGCGGCCTGGCGCTGCTCCTCCTGGCGCCGGTGCTGGCCGCCGTGGCGACCCTCATCCGCCTCGACTCCCGCGGCCCGGTGCTCTTCCGCCAGAAGCGGGTCGGGCTCAACGGCCGCGAGTTCACCCTCTTCAAGTTCCGCAGCATGGTCCAGGACGCCGAGGCCCGGCTCGAGACGCTGCGGAGCCGGAACGAGATGAGCGGCCCGGTCTTCAAGATGGCGCGCGACCCCCGCGTCACCCGGATCGGCGCGTTCATCCGCCGCACCTCGCTCGACGAGCTGCCCCAGTTCTGGAACGTGCTGCGCGGCGAGATGAGCATCGTCGGGCCCCGGCCGCCGCTCCCGTCCGAGGTTCACAGGTACCAGCGCTGGCAGCGGCGGCGCCTGAGCGTGAAGCCGGGGATCACCTGCACCTGGCAGGTCAGCGGCCGGAACGAGATCGACTTCGATCGCTGGATGGAGCTCGACCTCGCCTACATCGACCAGTGGTCGCTGTGGGGAGACATCCAGATCTGCCTGAAGACCATCCCCGCGGTGCTGATGACCCGCGGCGCCCGCTGAACGTCCGGCCCGCCCCGGAACGTGGCCCCTGGTCACCGCCGGTGTAGAATCGGTCATGCTCGCCGCGCGTCCCCTGGCACCCCTCCTGGCCCTGGCCTGCGCGGCCGCGGTCCCGGCCGGCGGCTGCGCCACGGCGGAGCGCTGCCGCGTCACCCCCTGGTTCGAGCTCGACCACCGGCGCCGCGTCGACGTGCTCCCCGCGGTCGGCTGGGGCGAGGAGGCCACCAGCGTCCGCGTGCGGACGGCCGCGGGCTGGGTCGAGACCGAGCGCCAGGCCGCGACCGCCTGCCACGTCACCCCGGACGCGGTCGTGCTGCTGATCCTGGCGAGGGCCGGGAGCGACGCCCGGGAGGCGCACGTCTACCGGCAGGGCCGGACGGCCCCGGTCCGCATCGGCCTGGCGGACTGTCCGCGGCCGCTGCTCCTCGCCGACGAGGGGGCGATCCTTTGCACGAGCTGCGCCGGGGGAGAGCCGGAGAAGCCGGCCGGCGGCTGCGCGGCCGAGAGCTTCACCGAGCTCGACCTGGAGGGCGTGGTCCACGGCGAGCGGGCGCTGCCGCTCCCGGTGTCGGCCGCGGGCGAGAGGTGCCACGTGGAGGAGCT
>JAJZTO010000115.1:0-6206 GCA_021848865.1 Myxococcales bacterium | reverse complement strand
AGGAGCTCTACGGCCTCTCCGCCGCGCGCGAGCCGGTGGTCCGGGTCGCCTGCCCCGCCCCGGCGCCGGCGCGCGCCGTCGCCCCGTGGATCCGCGCCGACGTCGCGCTGCGCGCGGACGGCTTCACCGAGGTCGCGCCGCGGGACCTGCCCCGGCCCCGGACCTCGCTGCCCTGGCTGGACCCCCGCTGCCAGCGCCGCGACCGGGCGCCCGTCGTCCGGGCGGCGCCTCCAGGGCGCTAGAGCATCGCCCGGCGGAGGTCGCCGAGGAGCCGCGCCAGCGCGGTGGTGAAGCGCACCGCCAGCGCCCCGTCGACGACGCGGTGGTCGTAGGAGAGCGAGAGCGGCAGCATCCGCCGGGGCGCGAACTGCTTGCCGTCCCACACCGGCCGGATGGCGCTGCGCGAGACGCCGAGGATGGCCACCTCGGGCGCCTGGATGATCGGCGTGAAGGCCGTCCCGCCGATGCCCCCCAGGCTGGTGATGGTGAAGCTCCCGCCCTGCATCTCCCCGGGGGCGAGCTTGCCGTCGCGCGCCCGGGCGGCCAGCTCGCCGGTCTCCCGCGCGATCTCCAGGACTCCCTTGCGGTCGGCGTCGCGGATCACCGGCACCAGCAGCCCCTGCGGCGTGTCCGCCGCGAAGCCGACGTGGACGTAGCGCTTGAGGACCAGGCTCTCCCCGTCGAGCGAGGCGTTCACCTCGGGGAAGCGCGGGAGGATCGTGGCGCAGGCCTTCACCAGGAAGGCGAGCATCGTCACCTTGACCCCGCCCGGCCCCTGCTCCTGGTTGAGGCGGACGCGGAGATCCTCGAGGTCGGTGATGTCCGCCTCGTCGTGCTGGGTGACGTGCGGGATCATCACCCAGTTCCGGGCCAGGTTCGCGGCCGCGATCCTGCGGATGCGCGGCAGCGGCCGCGTCTCCACCGGGCCGAACCGGGCGAAGTCCACCTGCGGCCACGGCAGCAGGTCGAGGCCGGTGCCCCCGCCGCGCGCCGCGCCCGCCGGCGCCGCGCCCGCCAGCACCTGCTTCACGTACCGCTGCACGTCCTCCTGGAGGACGCGCCCCCTGGGGCCGCTGCCGGCGACGCGCGCCAGCTCCACGCCCAGCTCCCGGGCGAGCCGGCGGACCGATGGGGAGGCGTGGGTCGCAGTCGCGCGGGGTTCGTCTCCCTCTCCCCGGTCCCGGCCGGGGAGAGGGGCGGGGGTCGCGGTCGGGGGCGCCACCGGGGTCGGGGTCGCGGCTGCGGTCGGGGCCGCCGTTGGGGCCGGAACCGCATTCGGGGTCGCCGTCGGGGTCGGCGCCTTTCCCTCCTCGGCCACCTCCAGCGCGAGGATCACCGTCCCCTCGCGCACCCGGTCGCCCACCTTCACCTTCAGCTCCCGCACCGTGCCGGCCCGGGGCGACGGCACGTCCATGGTCGCCTTGTCCGACTCCAGCGTGACCAGCGGGTCCTCGCGCTTCACCGCGGCGCCGACCTTCGCCTGGATCTCGATGACGCCGACGTCGGGGATGTCGCCGAGGGCCGGGACCCTCACCTCGATGGTGCTCATGATCACACCGTCCAGGGCGCGGGCCTGCGAGGGTCGATGCCGTAGCGGGCGATGGCGTCGGCGACGCGGGACGCCGGGACGGTCCCCTCCTCGGCCAGGGAGGCGAGCGCCGCCACCGCCACGTGGTGCCGGTCCACCTCGAAGAAGCGGCGCAGCTTCTCCCGGGTGTCGGAGCGGCCGAAGCCGTCGGTGCCCAGCACCCGGTAGCGGCGCGGGACCCAGGGCCGGATCTGCTCGGCGAAGGCGCGCAGGTAGTCGGTGGCCGCCACCACCGGGCCGCGGGTGGCGGCGAGGCACTCCTCCACGTGCGACCGGCGGCGCGGCGCCGCCGGCGAGAGCCGGTTGGCGCGCTCGACCGCCATCCCGTCGCGCGCCAGCTGGGTGAAGCTCGGGCAGCTCCAGAGGTCGGCGGCCACCCCCCAGTCCTTCCGGAGCAGCTCGGCCGCCCCCATCACCTCGCGGAAGATGGCCCCCGAGCCGAGCAGCTGCACCCGGGGGCCGTCGCCGGCAGGCTCGGCCGCCTGGAAGAGGTACATGCCGCGCAGGATGGACGGCGCCGCCCCCTCGGGCATGGCCGGCTGCGGGTAGTTCTCGTTCATCACCGTCAGGTAGTAGTAGGCGTCCTCCTGCTCGGTGAGCATGCGGCGCATCCCGTCCTGGACGATCACCGCCAGCTCGTAGCCGAAGGTCGGATCCCAGGAGACGCAGTTGGGGATGGCGGAGGCCAGGAGGTGGGAGTGGCCGTCCTCGTGCTGCAGCCCCTCGCCGTTCAGCGTGGTCCGGCCCGCCGTCCCGCCCAGCAGGAAGCCGCGGGCCCGCATGTCTCCAGCGGCCCAGGCCAGGTCGCCGACCCGCTGGAAGCCGAACATCGAGTAGAAGACGTAGAACGGCAGCATGGGCACGCCGTGGTACGAGTACGCGGTGGCGGCGGCGATCCAGTCGCACATCGCCCCGGCCTCGTTGATGCCCTCCTGCAGGATCTGGCCGCTCTTGTCCTCGCGGTAGAACATGAGCTGGTCGGCGTCCTGCGGCGTGTAGAGCTGGCCCACCTGGCTCCAGATCCCCAGCTGCCGGAACATCCCCTCCATCCCGAAGGTGCGCGACTCGTCGGGCACGATGGGCACGACCCGCGGCCCCAGCACCGGGTCCTTCAGGAGGGCCTGGAGGACCTGGACGAAGGCCATGGTGGTCGAGATCTCGCGCTCCCCGGTCCCCTGGAGCACCTTCTCGAAGGCGGAGAGCGGCGGGACCGGCAGCGACTCCGCCCGCCGGCGCCGGCGGGGCCGGTCGCCCCCGAGGGCGGCGCGGCGCGCCCGCAGGTACTCCAGCTCGGGCGAGCCCTCGGCGAACCGGAGGTAGGGCACCTTCTCGAGCTCGCCGTCGGGGACCGGCAGCTGGAAGCGGTCGCGGAAGTGGCGGATCGACTCGGCCGACATCTTCTTCTGCTGGTGGGTGATGTTCTGGGCCTCGCCCGACTCCCCCATCCCGTAGCCCTTGACGGTCTTGGCGAGGATCACCGTCGGCTCGCCGGCGTGGTGGGCGGCGGCCTGGTAGGCGGCGAAGACCTTGAACGGGTCGTGGCCGCCGCGGTTCAGGTTCCAGATGTCCTCGTCCGAGTAGTCGGCCACCAGCTGCCTCAGCTCGGGGGAGCTGAAGAAGTGCTCGCGGACGTAGGCGCCGTCCTTGGCCTTGTAGGTCTGGTAGTCCCCGTCCACCGCCTCCATCATCCGGCGCTGCAGCGCCCCGGTCCGGTCGCGGGCCAGCAGCGGATCCCAGTGGCGCCCCCAGATCACCTTGATGACGTTCCAGCCGGCGCCGCGGAACTCGCTCTCCAGCTCCTGGATGATCTTGCCGTTGCCGCGCACCGGGCCGTCGAGCCGCTGCAGGTTGCAGTTCACCACGAAGATCAGGTTGTCGAGCTTCTCGCGCCCGGCCATGCCGATGGCGCCCATGGCCTCGGGCTCGTCGGTCTCGCCGTCCCCCACCATGCACCAGACCTTGCGCCCCTCGGTCCGGGCCAGCCCGCGGTCCTGCAGGTACCGCATGAAGCGGGCCTGGTAGATGGCCATGAGCGGCCCGAGCCCCATCGACACCGTGGGGAACTGCCAGAAGTCCGGCATCAGCCACGGGTGCGGATAGGAGGAGAGCCCGCCGCCGTCCACCTCCTGCCGGAAGGCGTCCAGCTGCTTCTCGTCGAGGAGCCCGAGCAGGAAGGCCCGGGCGTAGATCCCCGGCGCCGAGTGGCCCTGGATGAGCAGCAGATCGCCGCCCTGCTCCGGGGTGCTGGCGCGCCAGAAGTGGTTGTAGCCGACGTCGTAGAGCATCGCCGCCGAGGCGAAGCTGGCGATGTGGCCGCCGACGTTGGTGTGCTTGTTGGCGCGCACCACCATGGCCATGGCGTTCCAGCGCACGAAGTGGCGGATGCGCTGCTCCAGGGCGAAGTCGCCGGGAAGCGGCGGCTGCCGCTCCACCGGGATGGTGTTCACGTAGGCGGTCTGCGCCGAGAAGGGCAGGTAGGCGCCCGAGCGCCGCGCCCGGTCGATGAGCCGCTCGATGAGCTGGTGGGCGCGGTCGGGCCCTTCGCGGGCGATGACCCCCTCCAGGGCGTCGAGCCACTCCTCGGTTTCCCGTGGGTCCACGTCCGGACGGTCGTCCATGGCCGCTCCCATAACCGCGGGGAGCGCGCCGGGCAGCTACTTCCACACGCCGACGGTGCGCCCCCTGTGGCCCGCCTGCCGCAGCACCAGCGTACCCCGCTTCCACGCCTCCGCGGCGCGCGGCCCCACCCAGAATCCCTTGGGGTCGCTGCGGCGAAACGTCTTCCGGCACCAGGAGTGGATGTCCTCGAAGATCCGACGCAGCGCGTAAGGCTTGCCGGGCTCGCTGGTGGCGGCGTCCGCTCCCTCCAGGTCCACCCACAGGCGGCCCGCCACCAGCTCCCCCTCCTCGTTGGGGAGGGAGCGCTCGTAGTGAAGCACCGGGGACGGGACCTCCTCGATCGCCAGCATCCCCTTGTCGGGGCCGCGCTTCACCGGATGGACCACCACCGGGCCGAGCCGCTCCGCCGCCAGGTACCAGGCCGCCCCGTCCAGGCCGGCCAGCGCCGCCTCGTCGGCGCGGGGCGCCACCCACCCCGGAGGGACCAGCTCCGGGTAGAGGGTGAGGCCGTGGCGCGCCAGGTGGAGGAAGAGGGCCCGCTCGTCCTCGGGCAGCAGGAAGTAGTGGAGGGTCGCCGCCATGGTCACCGGGCCCGGGAGAGGAGGACGTCGTAGCTCTGGGCGATCCGCGTCGCCAGGATCAGCAGCTCCCCGACGCCGCCCGGGTCCAGCAGCGCCCCGCGCCCGTTGTCGCCGTAGAGCACGTTGACCACCTGGCCGCGCGCCAGCACCGGCATGGCGAAGGAGTTCCGGGGCGCCCCGCCGCCCAGGGCCCGCAGGAACCGGACGTTGGCCTCGGTCTTCTGCAGCGGTCCGAGGAAGTGAGCCCTGCTGTCCACGACCATCTGGAAGAGGCCGGGCTGGTCCAGCCGGACGTGGACGCGCGCCACCGTCTGGGGCGTGACCCCGGCGCCCAGCCCCTCCCAGCCGTCGGCCTGCCGGCCGCGGACGGTGAGCAGCACCGCCCGCCGGAAATGGGAGCGGGCGCAGCGCAGCACCACCCGGGCGATGGCCTCGCGGTCCTCGACGCCGGCCAGCGCCTTCCCGGCCTCCTCGAAGGAGAGCGGCAGGGCCTCGGCGCGGGCGGCCGCGCCGAGGGAGATGCCATGCTCGCCCCGCGCCGCGCTCCGCTCGGCGTCCTCCTGCAGCGCCGCGAGGACCTCCTGGTCGTTCACCAGCGCGCCCTGGAAGGCGTCGCGGCGCGGGAGCGGAGGCGGGCCCGGCCGCGGCACGGCGCCCGGGGACGTGGCGGCTCCGGGCGCCGGCCCCGGCGGCGGGGCGCCCGAGGCCACGTGGTCGTACAGCGCCGCGAAGTCGGCCTCGTCCATCAGGTCGGGGCCTCCCCCGGCGGCGGCGACGGCCTCCTCGGCCTGGTGCCGCACCGCCCGCGAGGAGACCGCCTCCACCCCGCGCATGGGCCGGTGCAGGCCGAAGTGGCGGCGCATGAGCTCGAAGAGGCGGGACTCGGCCACCACCACCGGCCGCACCTCCTTGCCGGTGGCGAAGGCCAGCTCGTCCAGCGCCGTGAGGTTCCGCGGGTCTCGCACCAGCACGGAGAGGCGCCGCCCCTCCACCCGCAGCGGCACCGCCTCCAGCCGGTCCACCCGGTCGGGCGTGAGCAGCGCCAGCGCGTTCTGGTCCAGCCCCAGCTCCCCCCACAGCGCCGGGCAGCCGTGCTGCGCCGAGAGCGCCTGGGCCAGCGCCTCCTCGGTCACCGCCCCCAGCTCCAGCAGGTTGGTGCCGAGCCGGCCGCCGTAGATGACCTGGCCCTCGAGCGCCTCGCGCAGCCGTGGCTCCGGCAGGTCGCCGCGGGACAGCAGGATCTCGCCGAGGCGCGCCACCGGTCAGGGCTCCGCCGGGATGGGATGGGGCGCGGCCGGGACCCGCGGCGCCACCGCCACGCCGCCGATGTCCACCGTCGCCCCGGCGGTCACCGCGACCCGCACCTCCACCGGCAGCGGGTCGGGCGCCCCGGCGACCGGCGCCGGGCGCAAGCTCAG
>JAJZTO010000114.1 GCA_021848865.1 Myxococcales bacterium | reverse complement strand
GCCGCCCGCCCCCTTGGCCACGAAGACGCCCACCAGGGCGAACTTCGAGGCCGGGTGGGGGAACTTGGCGTAGGCCGCCTTCTCGGGCAGGGGGAAGCGGACGGCGGTGATCACCTCGTCCGCCGCAAGCGCCGTCTGGAACATCCCCTGGAAGAAGGCGTCGGCGGCGATCTTGCGGCGGTCGGTGACCACCGTGGCGCCGAGGGCCAGCACCGCCGCCGGGTAGTCGGCCGAGGGATCGTCGTGGGCCAGCGAGCCGCCCAGCGTCCCCCGGTTGCGCACCTGGGGGTCGCCGATGTGGGCGGCCAGCCCGGCGAGGGCGGGGAGCGCCTGGCGGACCTCGGCCGAGGCGGCCACCTCGGCGTGGGTGGTGCCGGCGCCGATCACCAGCTCCTTGCCCTCGACCCGGACGCCCTTCAGCTCGGCGAGCCCGGAGAGGGAGATGAGGTCGCTGGGCGCCGCCAGCCCCAGCTTCATCACCGGCAGCAGGCTCTGGCCGCCGCCCAGGTACTTCCCCTCCGGCGCCTTCTTCGCCGCGGCCACCGCCGCGGCCAGGTCCCGGGGCTTCTGGAATCCGAAGTTCTGCATGGGCTCCTCCCTCAGGCCTTCTTCGCGGCGCGCAGGGCTCGCCAGACGCGCTCGGGGGTGGCGGGCATGTCGAGGTGGCGGACGCCGATGGCGTCGCAGACGGCGTTGATGATCGCCGGCGGCGAGCCGATGGCGCCCACCTCGCCGACGCCCTTCACCCCCAGCGGGTTGTGGGTGCAGGCGGTGGCGTGGGTCCCGACCCGGAAGGAGGGCAGGTCGGCCGCCCGCGGCAGGTTGTAGCCGAGGAAGGAGCCGGAGAGCAGCTGGCCCGACTTGTCGTCGTAGAGCGCCTCCTCCAGCAGCGCCTGGCCGATGCCCTGGGCCACGCCGCCGTGGACCTGCCCCTCGACGACCATGGGGTTGATGACGATCCCGACGTCGTCCACCGCGGTGAAGCCCACCACCTGCACGGTGCCGGTGTCGGGGTCGACCTCCACCTCGCAGACGTGGCAGCCGGCCGGGAAGGTGAAGTTCTTGGGGTCGTAGACCGCCCCCTCCTCCAGGCCCGGCTCCAGGCCGGCCGGGTAGTTGTGCGGGATGTAGGCGGTGAGGGCCACCTCGCCGAAGGTCTTGGCGCGGTCGGTGCCCTTCACGGTGAACTTGCCGTCGCGGAACTCGACGTCCCCCTCGCCCGCCTCCAGCAGGTGGGCGGCGATCTTGCGCCCCTTGGCGACGATCTTGTCGACGGCCTGGACGATGGCCGACCCGCCCACCGCCAGCGAGCGGGAGCCGTAGGTGCCCATGGCGAACGCGCTCTTGGCGGTGTCGCCGTGGACCACCTCGACGTTGTCGAAGGGGATGCCCAGCTTCTCGGCGATGAGCTGGGCGAAGGTGGTCTCGTGGCTCTGCCCGTGGCTGTGGGTGCCGGTGAAGAGGGTGACGGTGCCGGTGGGGTGGACCCGGACGTGGGCCGACTCCCACAGGCCGACCCGGCCGCCCAGCGCGCCCACCACCGCCGAGGGGGCGATGCCGCAGGCCTCGACGTAGGTGGAGAGGCCGATGCCGCGCAGCTTCCCGCGCGCCTTCGCCTCGGCGCGCCGCTTCTCGAAGCCGGCCCAGTCGGACCGCTTCAGCGCCTCGTCGAGGGTGGCGCCGTAGTCGCCGCTGTCGTACTGCAGCGCCACCGGCGTCTGGTAGGGGAACTGCGAGGGCTGGATGAAGTTCCGGCGCCGGATCTCGACGCGGTCGATGCCCAGCTCCCGGGCGGCCACGTCCACGATCCGCTCCAGCAGGTAGGAGGCCTCGGGCCGGCCGGCGCCCCGGTAGGCGTCCACCGGCACGGTGTTGGTGAAGACCGCCCGCACCTCGGAGTAGATGGCCGGGGTGGTGTAGCAGCCGGCGAGCAGCGTGGCGTGCAGGTAGGTGGGGACCGAGGGGGCGAACTGGGAGAGGTAGGCGCCCATGTTCGCCAGCGTCCGCTCGCGCAGCCCGAGGAACTTCCCGTCCTTGTCGAGCGCCAGCTCCACGTGGGTGACGTGGTCGCGGCCGTGGGCGTCCGACTGGAAGGCCTCGGTGCGGGTGTTGGTCCACTTCACCGGCCGGCCGAGCTTCCGCGCCGCCCACAGCACCGTGAAGTCCTCGGCGTAGTGGAAGATCTTGGAGCCGAAGCCGCCGCCCACGTCGGGCGCCACCACCCGGAGCTTGTGCTCCGGCACGCCCAGGGTGAAGGCGGCGAGCAGCAGCCGGATGAGGTGCGGGTTCTGGCTGGTGGTCCAGAGGGTCAGGTCGCCGGTGGCCCGGTCGAACTCGCCGATGGCCGAGCGCGGCTCCATGGCGTTGGGGACCAGCCGGTTGTTGACGAGGTCGAGCGTCACCACCTTGGCGGCCCGGGCGAAGGCGGCGTCGGTGGCCGCCTGGTCGCCGAGGTGCCAGTCGTAGCAGGTGTTGGCCTTGGCCTGCTCGTGGACCAGCGGCGCGCCCGGCGCCACCGCCTGGGTGACGGTGACCGCCGCCGCCAGCTCCTCGTACTCCACCTCCACCAGCCCGGCCGCCTCGCGGGCCTGGTCCCGGGTCTCGGCGATGACCACCGCCACCTGGTCGCCGACGTGGCGCACCTTGTCGGCCACCAGCGCCGGGTGGCCCGGCTCGACCATGGGCGAGCCGTCCTTGCTGTGGATGAGCCAGCCGGCGGGCAGGATGCCCACCTTGTCGGCGGCCAGGTCGGCGCCGGTGAGGATCGCCACCACGCCCGGCGCCTTCCGCGCCGCCTCGGTCCGCACCGCCTGGATGCGGGCGTGGGCGTGGGGCGAGCGGACGAAGGCCGCCCAGGCCTGCCCGGGGCGGTTGATGTCGTCCACGTAGGTGCCCTTGCCGGTGAGGAAGCGGAGGTCCTCCTTGCGCTTCATCGCCACGCCGATCCCGTCCTGGGCCATGGCTAGCCCCTCCCGGCCTGCGCCGCCGCCTGTACGGCCTTGACGATGTTGTGGTAGCCGGTGCAGCGGCAGAGGTTCCCCTCCAGCCACTCCCGGATCTGGTGCTCGCTGGCGCCGGGGTTGCGCCGCACCAGCTCGGTGGCGCTCATCACCATCCCCGGCGTGCAGAAGCCGCACTGCAGGCCGTGGTGCTCGCGGAAGGCGGCCTGCACCGGCGAGAGCGTGCCGTCGGCGGCGGCCAGCCCCTCGATGGTCGTGACCTCGTGGCCGTCGGCCTCCAGCGCCAGCATGGTGCAGCTCTTCACCGACCGTCCGTCCACGTGGACGGTGCAGGCGCCGCACTGGCTGGTGTCGCAGCCGACGTGCGTCCCGGTGAGGCCGAGGCGCTCGCGCAGCAGCTCGACGAGCAGCGTGCGCGCCTCCACCTCGGCGGTGACGCTTCGGCCGTTCAGCTTGAGGGAAATCGCCGGCATCGTTCACTCCCGGGCAGGGCCGGGCGGCGCGCCCGGCGGGAAGCCATCGACGAGTGAACGAACTCTTGGTCGCGGAGGCACGGCGGATCAACCCGGCCCCCCACGTGTGACCGGCCGCCGGGACCCGGGCGGGACGGCCTCGCGCGTCAGGCGCGGCGCGGGAAAAAGAAAATGCCCCGGTCGAGGGACCGGGGCACGGCCGGCCCGACGGGCCGGTGGGGCGGCGCGGGCTTACGCCTTGACGATGCAGTCGGTCGGGCAGACCGACATGCAGGCCGGATCCTGGCCGGCGGCCTTGCACTCGTCGCACTTGGCGGCGTCGATGACGTAGTAGTCGTCGCCCTGGGAGATGGCCTGCGTCGAGCACTCCGGCTCGCAGGCGCCGCAGCTGGTGCAGTCCTCGGTGATCTTGTTCGCCATGACCTTCCTCCGTTCCGGCCGCACGGGCCGATAAGTGGTGCGCCACCTGGTCCTCGACTGGGCGGCAGCGGCGGAGCTCTTCTCCGGTGCCGCGCGGGCATGCACGGTCCACGCCAGCGGTGGGTCGCCGGGGAAGCGGGCGACGCCAGTGAGGATTTCAGCCGCGCCGGGAAAAGGGGACCGGGGCGGCCCGCGCAACGAGCCGTGCCGGCCCGCAAAGCCTGCGCGACGGATTGATGCGGCTCCGCGGCCGGGGCGGGGATCGGTTCACGGGCCCTCAGGCCGCCGGCTGGTGGAGCCGCCAGGTGGCGCGCCCCGCCTGCTTGGCCCGGTACATGGCGGTGTCGGCGCTCAGCAGCAGGGCCTCGACGCTCGTGCCGTCGCCGGGGAAGACGCTCACCCCGAGGCTGGCGGTCACCGCCAGCTCCCGGCCGGCCAGGAGGAAGGGGGCGCGGATGCCCTCCAGCAGCTTCCCGGCGACCGCGGACACGTCGTCGGGCCGGCCGACGCCGGGCAGGAGCAGGATGAACTCGTCGCCGCCCAGGCGGGCGACGGTGTCGCCCTCGCGCACCGACTCCCGGAGGCGGCGCCCCACCTCGATGAGCAGCTGGTCGCCGACGCCGTGCCCCAGCGTGTCGTTGATGCTCTTGAAGCGGTCGAGGTCCAGGAAGAAGACCGCCAGGGGCTGCTCGGTGCGGTGCGCCTGGGCCACCGCCAGCTGCAGGCGGTCGACGAAGAGCCGGCGGTTGGGGAGCCGGGTGAGCGGGTCCTGGAAGGCCAGGTCGCGGACCTGCTCCTCGACGCGGCGGCGCTCGGTGGTGTCGAAGGCCGAGACCAGCAGCGCCGGCCGCCCCTCGTACTCGAGGTAGCCGGTCGAGAGGGCCAGCCAGCGCCCGCCGCCGTCCTTGCAGGTGAAGAGGATCTCGCCGTCGTCGGGCGTCCCCTCCACCGGGGCCAGGTCGTTCAGCGGCAGCCGGTCGCGGTGGGCGGGGTGGACCAGGTCGGCCAGGCTCATCCGCAGGAGCTCCTCGCGGCGGTACCCGGTGAGCGTCGCCATGGCGGTGTTCACGTAGCGCAGCGCGCCCGCCTGGGCGATGAAGGTGGCCACCGGGGTGGTCTCGGCCAGGGTCCGGAACTTCGCCTCGCTCTCGCGCAGCGCGTCGGCGGCGCGCTTGCGGTCGATGGCGCTGGCGACGTGCTGGGACACGAAGGTGAGCAGGTCGCAGTCCGCCTCGGCGTAGCGCCGGCGCTCGGTGTAGCTCTGCACCACCAGCACGCCGAAGACCTCGTCGCCGCGCCGCAGCGGGACGCCCAGCCAGTCGAGCGACGGGCTGCCCACCAGCTCGATCTCGCCCCCGTCCACCATCTCCTGGAAGACCTCGGGCGAGGCCAGCACCGGCCGGCCGGTGCGCAGCACCCAGCCGGTGAGGGTCTTGCCGGGGTCGATGCGCCCGGGGTTGGGGTCGAGGGCGTCGACGAAGTAGGGGAAGTGGATGGTGCCCCCCTCCTCGTCGCGGAGGGCGATGTAGAGGTTCTGCGCGTACATCAGCTCGGAGACGATGGCGTGGATGGAGGCGTAGAAGGCCGCCATGTCGCGCTGGATGCTGGTGAGCTCGGCGATGCGGAACAGCGCCGACTGGATCCGCTCGGTCCGCCGGGTGGCGGTGAGGTCGCGCAGCGCCACCATCACCGCGGCCTGCCCGTCGAAGCGGCAGGGGGCGGCCGAGGCCTCGACGGAGAGGGTGGTGCCGTCGGCGCGGACCAGCAGCTCCTCCAGCGGCGGGAGCGGCGCGCCCTCGGCCGCCCGGCGCATCCGCGCCGACACCGCGTCGCGCGAGGACGGGTGGACGAGGTCGAGGACGGAGCGGTCGAGGAGCGCCTCCCGGGCGGGCTCGCCGAAGAGCCGGACCGCGGCCTCGTTGACGAACACCACCCGGCCGCCGACGTGGATCAGCACGCCGTCCGGCACCAGCTCCACCAGCTTCCGGTAGCGCTCCTCGCTCTCGCGGAGCGCACGAGCGTCGGCCGCGCGGACGCCGTCCTCCGCGACCGGTTCCTTCACCGTTCCGGCGGCAGGTCGCACCTCGGCCTCGTCGTGGCCTTCCCCCGAGTACGCCACCTCCCGAGTATCGCCCATCCCGGGCCGGAATCGATCATCCGGGCCGTGCGATTTTCCCGGGGCCGCCGGTGGGAGGGGGACCCACGCCGACTCCCTCCCGGCGCCGGGGGCCGGGCCGGCGGCTAGAGCAGGCTGGGCGAACGCACCCCCCGCGCCCGGAGGATCTCCTCGGCGGCGCGGACGCCGTGGTGCTGCGCCTCCTCGAAGAGCGGGAGGCCGGAGAGGTCGGTGTGGGCGAAGTGGACGTCACAGATCGGCCGCCAGGCCTCGCGGCGGAGCCGGCCGAAGACGAAGCCCGGGCGCGGGCGGATCATGGCGTGGCCCCAGCGCCAGAGGTCGAGCCGCTCGATGCAGGCGCCGATGTCGGGGTGGGCGCGCGCCAGGTCGGCCACCACCAGCTCCGCCCCCTCGCGCCAGGTGAGCCCCAGCAGCCAGCGGTGCGCGGCGGCGGCGTCGGCGTCGGTGAGCGACAGGTACCAGGTCCAGAGCCCGGGGCCGGGCGGGCCGTGGCGGTCGGCCTGGTGGGTCGCCACCACGTAGCCCAGGCTCTTCGAGCCGAAGAGCACGTTGTCCCAGGCCTCCGGGAAGCCGCGGGAGCGGGGCCGGCGGCGCAGGGTGAGGTTCGCCACCAGCCAGGCGCCGGCCCGGAACTCGCGCGCCTCGGCGGCGAGGCGCGGGTGGGGCAGCATCCGCGCCGCCGCCACGCGGGGCACCGCCAGCACCACCCGGTCGGCGACGATGCGCTCCGCCTTCCCGGTGGCGGGCCGCCAGGCCAGGACCGCCGCGCCCCGCGCCAGCGGCTCGACCGCCAGCACCGCCACCCCGGTCTCGACGCGGGGCCCGGCGGACCGCGCCAGCCAGGAGACGATCCGGGCGTTGCCCTCGGGCCAGGTGAGCAGGTCGTCCGGGCCCCCGGTCTCGGTCCGGCAGGCGAAGTAGTGGAGGCCGGCCCAGGCGCTGGTGTCCTCCATCGTCGAGCCGTAGTCGTCGCGGCAGGCGTACTCCAGCATCCAGCGCAGCCGGGGGCTGCGGAAGCCCTGCCCGGCGAACCAGTCGGCGAAGGACCGCCCGTCGAGCGCCGCCCAGGCGGCGTCGTCGCTCCCGTGGGCCGACGGCACCGCGAAGACCTTGCGGCCGCGGCCGTCGTGCAGCCCGGCCAGGCGCGCCGTCTCCGCCTGGAAGCGCGTCCACTCGGCCAGGTCCCCGTCGGTGGCGCCGGCCCGGGGGAAGAGCCCCTCGTACCAGCGGTCGGCGACGAAGAGCCGCTCCTGCGGGGCGCGGCAGAGCTGGGCCTCGTCGAAGGCGAGCCGGCCCTCGCCGTCCACCGTCGCCGCCCCCATCTCCCGGAGCAGCTCCACCGTGGCCCGGGCGTGGGGGAGCGGGCAGGGCAGGTAGTGGGCGCCCCAGGGGTGCGGCCCCACCGGCGACTCGCCCCCGCGGGCGGTGCCGCCCGGCCGCTCGTCCAGCTCCAGCAGGCGCCAGTCCTCGACGCCGGCCCGGGAGAGGCGCCACCCGGCCGAGAGGCCGGCGATCCCGCCGCCGACGATGAGGACGCCGCAGCGCGACTCCGACGCCGGGCGGGGCCGGAAGCCGTCGCGCACCCGGTGGCCGAGCGCGTCGTCGGCGCCGGCGATGCGCCCGTCGAAGGCCAGGGCCGGCGCCGGGCGGCCGCGGCAGGCGGCGGCCACCGGCGCGCCCAGGAAGAGGGTGAGCAGCTCGCGGCGCGAGAGCGCCCTCACTCGATCCGCCTCCACTCCTCCTCGTAGGTGTGCACCAGGACCTGGTTGTCGAGGCGGTTCACCTCGGCGGGGACCCGCGCCAGGTCGGGGCCGAAGGAGAAGAGGCCCGGGAGCTGCGCCGCGGTGAGCGAGCGCAGGCCGGGGAGGACGGTGCCGGGCGGGTCGAAGGGCTCGGTGCGCGCCAGCATGAAGCCCCACTCGCCGAAGGAGGGGACGGCGGTGTGGTAGGGGCGCACCGCGAAGCCGGCCGCCTCCAGGGTGGCGGCGATGCACCAGAAGGAGCGGCGGGCCAGCAGCGGCGAGGTCGACTGGACGGCCCGCTCCCCGCCCG
>JAJZTO010000113.1 GCA_021848865.1 Myxococcales bacterium | reverse complement strand
GGTCCAGCTCGAGGTGGTCTCGCCCACCGGATCGGGGAGCGCCGCCACCTCCCCCAGGGAGCGGGCGATGGCCTCGAGCCGCTTGGGATCGAGCGCCAGCCGGTCGAGGTAGGCGGCGTTCTGGCCGGCCCTGCGGGCCTCGGCGAGGTCCTTGCGGTTCTCGGCGAGGATCCGCCGCCCGGCCCTCCGGATCGCGGCCGCCGCCTCGCGCAGCGCCAGGTCCTTGGCCGCCGAGGGGGCGTGCGAGAGCGTCCGCGACGCGTCGCGCGCCGCGGTGGCCAGCGCCCGCATCTGGTCGCTCAGGGACTGCGCCTTCGCCATGGGTCCGGTCGGCCTCCGGGCCTCTTATACACCGGGCCCGGTCCGCCGACAGCGCGTCACTCCGCGCCGTCCAGCACCACCAGGTCGTTCCGGTGGACCACCTCGTCCAGGTACTTGTAGCCGAGGGTCTTCTCGATCTCGGCCGTCTTCACGCCGGCGATGCGCCGCACCTCGTCGGCGCCGTAGCCGGCGAGGCCGCGGGCGAAGGGGCGGCGCGGCTCCACCGCGATGTCCACCGGGTCGCCGACGCCGAACTGGCCGGAGACCCCCTTCACGCCCGAGGGCAGCAGGCTGCGCCCCTGCTCCGTGAGCGCCCGGCGCGCCCCGGCGTCCACCAGGATCACGCCCTTGCCCTTGGCCACCGACGCCAGCCACCCCTTGCGGCCGCTGAGCCGCTCCGGCGGCGGCGGGAAGTAGGTGCCGACGCGCTCGCCGGCGAGCAGGGCCGCCAGGGCCCCCGGCCGGCGCCCCGAGACCAGCGCGGTGGCCACGCCCTGGGCCGCGAGGCGACGCGCCGCGCGCAGCTTGGTGACCATGCCGCCGGTGCCGTGGACGCTGCCGGCGCCGCCGGCCATGCGCTCCACCTCGGCGGTGACCCGCGGCACCTCGTCCAGCATCCGGGCGCCGGGCTCGCGGGGGTCGCGGTCGAAGAGCCCGTCCACGTCGGTGAGCATGGCGAGCAGCTCCGCCTCGACGCAGGCGGCCACCAGCGCCCCCAGGCTGTCGTTGTCCCCGACCTTGATCTCCTCCACCGCCACGGTGTCGTTCTCGTTCACCACCGGCAGCACCCCCAGCTCCAGCAGCCGGGCGAAGGTGCGGCGGGCGTTGAGGAAGCGCTTGCGGCTCGCCAGGTCGTCGGCGGTGAGCAGCACCTGGGCCACCTTCAGGCCGTGCGGGGCGAGGGCCCGCTCCCAGGCGGCCACCAGGCCGGGCTGGCCGGTGGCGGCCAGCGCCTGCCGGGTGACGATGTCCCAGGGCTTGCCGGCGCCGCGACGGAGCCCGAGCTTGGCGGCGCCGAAGGTGATGGCGCCCGAGGTGACGAGCACCAGCTTCCGGGAGCGGGCGGCGGCGGCCAGCTCGGCGGCCAGCCGCTCGCAGTTCGCCCGGTCGAAGCGGCCCTCGCCGTCGGTGAGCGTGCCGGTGCCCACCTTGACGACGAGGCGGCTCACCCGGTGGAGGTCGCGGCGCTGCACCGGGCCATCTTACAGCGGGCGCGGGCGGCCGGGGCCGCCGCCGCCGGTGCGCGGAGCGGGCCCCGGGGAGCGGCGGCGCCGCGCCTCCTCGGCGCGCAGCGCGAAGCCGCGTGCCTCCCAGAGCCAGTCCAGCCGCTGGCGGTAGGTGAGGCGCAGCCAGGCGCGCCGCTGCTCCGCCTCGTGCTCCGCCCAGCCCGGTCCCGCCGCCGCCTCAGCCATCGGTCCGCTCCCCGGCGATCGCCTCGAGCACCCGGACGTCCTCCAGGTCCTTGGGCCGGCCGGCGGCGCGCTTGAGCGCGACGAGGTCGGCGATGCTCGCGACCGGCACCCGGACCTCCCCGAGATCCGCCATGGTCGCGCGGGCCCAGGCGGCCTCGAAGGGGAACGGCTCCTCCACGAACAGGTCGACCTCGGTGGCGGGGTGGTCCGGGCTCCAGAGCGTGAACACGGTGAGCCCCTTCTCCTCGATCCAGCGCCGCCGCGCCTCCGGGTCGGCGAACAGCGCGCCGTCGACGGGCGCCCGGGGCCGGTAGCCCAGGCGCGCCAGCGCGGCGACGGCGGCGCGGGCGTTCCCGGGCTCGAGCGAGACGACCAGGTCGAGGTCGGCGGTGAAGCGCGGATGGCCGTGGAGCACGACCGCCACCCCGCCGACCACCAGGTAGCGGACCCGGCCGCGCTGCAGCGCGTCGAACACGAGGTCGTAGTCGGCCGAGCCCACGCGGCGCAGCGTAGCACCGGTGGGTCCGGCGCCGCGAGGCGCGGGCTCGCGGCGTCCCGGGCCGCGGCGCGCCCCTCAGGGCCAGGAGATCCGCACCAGCCCGGCGGCGCTCTGGCCCGCGAGCGACATCGAGCCGCCGTCGCGGTTCGGGAAGCGGCCGCTCGCCTGCAGCCAGCGCCAGTCCACCCCCACCGCGAAGCCGTCCGCGACCAGGACGTCGACCTCGGCCCCGGCGACGAACCCGAAGCCGCGTGCCGTGCCGTCCAGGCCGTTGCTGGAGCCGGCCAGGCGGGACTCCAGCCAGACGGCGCCGGCGGTCAGGCCCGGCTCGAGCCGCCAGAAGGCGTGGTGGACCCTCACCAGCGCGGCCAGGCCGCGCGACTCGAGGGAGATGCGCGTGCCGCCGCCCCCCGGGTCGGCGAAGTCGCGGTCGGTCCAGGAGGCCTCCGCCCCGGCGGTGACGAAGGGCAGCACCCGGACCCCGAAGCCGACCCCCAGCGTCGCGGTGGTCCGTCCGTCGGCGAAGCCGGAGCCGGAGCCGGAGGGGAGGAAGAACCCGGCGCGGGCCCAGCCGGAGTAGAAACCCGGGCCCGGCTGCCAGGACTCCTCCGCCGGCGGGGCCGGCGGCGGGTCGGTCTGGGCCCGGGCCGCGGCCGGCGCGCCGGCCAGGAGGGCCAGGGCCAGGGGGAGGAGGGCCTGCGGGGCGCTCGCCATGCGAGGATGGTAACAGACCCGGCCGGGCCAGGGCGGCGCGCCGGCGCAGGAATCCGGGGCGGCTCGCTTCTCCTCGATCGGCGCGGGGCGCCCCGCTATGCTCGGGAGAGCGAATGCAGGAAGTCCACGGGAACACGCTCGGCCTCAAGCAGAGCCAGCTCCACGCCCTGCGCCGCACCTACCGCCGCCGCGTCGACGCGGACCAGGTGATCTCGCCCGAGCTGGCGCGCCACCTCGCCGAGCTGTCGCACGAGACCCACCGCCAGGTGGGCGTGCTCCTCGACCGCAAGGGGGACGTGCAGGCGGTGATCGTCGGCGACGCCCGCAAGCTCACCCTGCCCGACGTCGGGCGCGCCCGCGCCGGGTCCCACCGGCTCCGTGGCCTGCGGCTGGTCCACACCCACCTCGACGGCGAGCCGCTCACCCGCGACGACCACACCGACCTCGCGCTGCTCCGGCTCGACCTGGTGGCGGCGCTGGAGGTGCGGGAGGGCGGGCTGCCGGGCCGGGTCCACCTCGCCCACCTGCTCCCCGAGAACCCGCAGGGCGCCCTCTGGAAGGACGAGCTCGTTCCCTCGGTCCACGAGCTCTCCTACGACGCGCGGGCCGGGGCCCTGGCGCTGGAGGAGGAGTTCGCCCGGGCCCAGACGGCGCGCCGCACCGGCGGCCGGGAGCGCGCCATCCTGGTCGGCGTGGGCGGGCGGGGCCGGAGCCGCGCCGAGGCCGAGGCCTCGCTCGCCGAGCTGCGCGAGCTGGCGCGGACCGCCGGCGTGCAGGTCATCGACGCGGTGTTGCAGCAGCGCCGCGAGATCGACCCGCGCACCCTCATCGGCAAGGGCAAGCTCGAGGACATCCTGCTGCGCTCGATGCAGCTCATGGCCGACCTCATCATCTTCGACGCCGACCTCTCGCCGTCGCAGGCCATCCACATCGCCGAGACCACCAGCCTCAAGATCCTCGACCGCACCCAGCTCATCCTCGACATCTTCGCGCAGCGGGCCCAGAGCGCCGACGGGAAGCTCCAGGTCGAGCTGGCGCAGCTGAAGTACCTCTACCCGCGGCTGGTCGGGCGCGACGACTCGCTCTCGCGCCTCGCCGGCGGCATCGGCGGCCGGGGGCCGGGCGAGACCAAGCTGGAGATCGACCGCCGGCGGGTGCGCGACCGCATCACCCAGCTGGAGCGGCGCATCGAGGCGCTCTCCGGCAGCCGGGCGGTGCGCCGCAAGCAGCGCAACGAGAACGGGCTGCCGGTGCTCTCCATCGTCGGCTACACCAACGCCGGCAAGTCCACGCTGCTGAACGCCCTCACCGGCTCGGCGGTGCTGGCCGAGGACGTGCTCTTCGCCACCCTGGATCCCACCAGCCGCCGGCTCCGCTTCCCGCGCGACCGGGAGGTGATCGTCACCGACACGGTGGGCTTCATCCGCGACCTCCCCGAGGACCTGGTGAACGCCTTCCGGGCCACCCTGGAGGAGCTGCACGACGCCGATCTGCTCCTGCACGTGGTGGACGCCTCGGACCCGCGCCTCGACGCGCAGGTGGAGGCGGTGGAGAAGATCCTCGGCGGCCTGGGGCTGCTCGAGGTGCCGCGGATCCAGGTCTTCAACAAGGTCGACCGGCTGCCGCCGGGCCAGGGCGAGGAGCTGGCCCACCTGCGCGACGGCGTGGCGGTCTCGGCGGTGGAGCGGCGCGGCCTCGAGGAGCTGCTGGCCCGCTGCGACCGGCTGCTGTGGCGCGAGGGGCGGGTGGCCTTCGGCGAGGCGGGCGGCTAGAGTCGCCCCTCCGATGGCCCGCCGCGCCGCCGCCGCCCTGCTGCTCGCGACGCTCGCCGCCTGCGCGCGCGGCGGCGGCCGCGAGGCGCGCGCCCGGCTCGAGGCCCGCGACCAGGCGGCCCGCCCGGCCCCCTTCGACTGGAGCCGGCCCGCGGCGGCGCTGGCGATGGACGCGGACGAGGCGGCCCGGCGCCTGGGGTCGCTCGACTACGCCGCCACGGTGAGCTGGACCGTCTCCCGCGGCAGCGGCGGCGACCTGCTGCAGAGCCGGGCCACCGAGCGCCACCAGGTGCGCCAGCTCGCCTCGGGCGACTTCCAGGTGACGGCCCAGATCGACCCGGGCACCTGGCCGGGCGCCGAGACCGGCAAGGAGATCGTTTGCGCCGGGGGCATGACCTGGGCGCGCGCCCGCTACGCCCCGTTCCGCGAGCGGCCCGCCGACCGGGGCCGCGAGGCCCGCCGCTTCCGCGACGAGAGCTTCCGGCTGGCGGGCGACCTGGCGGCGCTGCTCGGCCCCCGGCTCGCCGTCGAGGCGCGCGGCGAGGCCACCGCGCTGGGCCGCCCGGTGCGCCGCTTCGCGCTGGTCCTGGCGAAGGGCGCGCCGATGCCCGCGCCGCCGCCCCCGCCGGAGCTGCCGCAGGGCGGCTGGGACGCGGGGACCCGGCGGCGGATGGAGTTCCTCGAGGGCCGGGTGCCGCTGGCGCTCGAGGGCGAGCTGCTCCTCGACGCCGAGAGCGGCGTGCCCATGGCGGTGCGCATGAAGGCCGTCTTCGGCGCGACCGGGAATCCGCGGCTGCGCGCCGAGGTGGAGCTGGAGGCCCGCCTCACCGCCTGGGGCGCGCTGGTGGCGGCGGTGACGGCGCCGCGCGGCGCGCTCCCCGACGACCGCAAGCCGGGGGGCGTGGCCCGGGCGCTGGAGCAGGCCGGGCTGCGCAAACGCGGCGAGCCGCCCGCCCAGGAGCCGGCCGACGAGCCCGCGGACGCGGGTGGGGGCGGGTAGGCCGCACCCCCGGGGATCCCCCGCCGCGACGCAGCGCCGCCACGGTGACGTGAATCGGGGCCACGCCCCGGCCGTCCAAGTCCCCGGAAACCGGGAGCTGCCGGGGCGGCACGCGACTTGCCCTGGGCAGGATCCGGAAACGGAGACGGCCATGATCCTCGCCACCACAGTGCTCGCGCTCAGCCTCGCCCAGGGCTACCCGCCCTACCCGCCGCCGGGCTACACGCCGCCCCCGCCGCCGGGCTACCAGCCGGCGCCGCGCTACTACCCGCCGCAGCACCAGGCGATGCCCCGCGGGCTGGTGGCGCTGGTCTTCATGCCCATCGGCTCCTCCACCCTGAGCAGCGACCTCCAGGGCTGGCAGTCCACCGCGGAGTGGCAGGGCGCGCTGGCGCTGGAGCTGCGCGCCCCGCGCGGCGGCGGGCGCCTGCGGTTCGGCGGGGAGTTCTCCGACCACGACCGCATCCTGGACGTGTCGCTGAAGTACAACTTCCTCGACTGGAGCCCGCTCCAGCCCTTCCTCGCCATCGGCGCGGGGGCCGGCCGGCTCGGGCCCGAGACCGACTGGCGCGCCACCGCCTCGATCTCGGCGGGCGTGGACCTCTACCTCACCCGCGACTTCTTCCTCACCGTGGAGCTGAAGGGGCGCGGCTTCGCCGACCGCTCGGCCTACGACCCGGGCAACGTCTACGGGTCGGGCGTGACCATGACCACGGCGCTGCTCGGGGCGGGCGTGTATTTCTAGCGCTCGCGCATCCGGTCCCAGAGGGTGCGGCCGCTCGCCACCAGGCGGCCGTCCTTCCAGGAGATCGAGAGCTGGTCCTCGGCCCGGCGGAAGGTCCGGGCCGGGGCGCCGGGGTGGCGCGGGTCGGAGTCGCGCACCAGCAGCAGCTCCTGCACCACCACCGCGTCGGGGCGGAAGTCCACCGAGGCGGTCAGCTCGTGGCGGCGCCGCCAGCCGGAGTCGAGGGGCTCCGACTCCTCGCGCTGCAGGTAGAGGAAGCCGGGGGTCTCGCAGGCGCCCTCGGCGCCGGAGATGGTCTCGGGCACGAAGCGGTCCCCGCGCAGGCTCATGATCCGCAGGGCGCGCTCGCAGGTGCCGGAGGTCCCGTCGGCCGGGCCGCAGCGCTCCCCCTCGGCGACCAGCAGCGTGACGCCGCCCAGCTTCTCCAGCCGCAGGCGGGGGCGGACCGCGAAGCCGCGCAGCACCCCGGTGGCGTGGACCACCGTCTCCCGCCTCCCGGTGGTCACCAGCGCCACCGGCCCCATCGCCTCCCCCGAGGCGTAGCGGTTGGTCATCACCCACACCAGCCGGACGTCCTCGGACGGCTTGCCGACCGCCACGTCGTCGTCGGTGAGCGGCCGCCCGGGGAGCAGCGCCTTGGCCAGGCTGTTGTCGACGCAGGCCATCCCCGGCCTGTCCCAGACCACCTGGTTCCCGACGCAGTCGATGGGCGGGGTGGTGGCCAGCCGGGTGCGCGGGTCGAGGCCGCGCACCAGCAGCTCCATCCACAGGGCGGGCGTGGGCGGCGGGTCGGCCGGGCGCTCCACCCAGCAGACCCGCTGGTCGGACCAGCCGGTGCGGGGCGCCGAGGCGCAGGCGAGGAGGGCGAGAGCGGCGAGCGGCAGGAGTCGGCGCATGGACGGGTTCTCTCTCAGTGGTGGCGGCGCGGCGCCTTCCGGGACGGGCCGTCGTCCCCCTCCGGCTCCTGCTTCTGCCCCACCATGCCGCTGTAGGCCCGGGCGAAGTCGGGGCCGAAGAGGGCGTCGCTGATGGCGCCGTCCTCGTCGAAGATCTCGTGGAAGCGGGCCTCGTAGGCCTTCCAGAGCGCCTGGGCCTTCATGGGCCACCGGCTCCCGGGCGAGGCGGCCTCGATGGATTCCGGCCCGATCTCGCGCAGCAGCGCCCGGGCCCCCTCGACCACGCCGTTCAGGAGCGCCACCTGGTGGACCATGAGGTCGGCGAAGGCGCTCTGCAGCTCGGCGGCGCGCCCGGCCTGGCCGGGGTCGAGGAGGTAGGCGGCCAGCTGCCGGGCGTCGCGGGCGCGCTGGATGGCGCCGTCGCCGTGGACGGTGCGCACCCCCATCTCCTTGCCGAACTCCTCGTAGCCCTTGCGCAGCTCCACGTAGGAGCGGCAGGCGGTCTCGAGCGTCTCGGCGAGCCGCTGGAGGAAGGCCTGCACCTCCTCGCGCCGCTCCACCCGCACCGACGCCGGCAGGTAGGACTCGGCGAAGGTGCGGACCAGCTGGTCCACCTCCCCGGCGGCGCCGGAGACGGGGACCGGCGCCGGCGGCGGGCCGCCCGGCAGCGACCCGGCGCGGGGCGCGGCCGGCAGCGC
>JAJZTO010000112.1 GCA_021848865.1 Myxococcales bacterium | reverse complement strand
TCTCGTCCCGGAGCTGGAGAACGCCGGTGGGCCCGCTCCCCGGTCCCGCCCGGGCAGCGGGTGAGGGACCGGCCCTGGGGCCGGCCCTCGCCGCCGCCGCGATCGCCCTCGCCGCCGCCGCCGCCCTGGCCCGCGCCTGGCCGCTGGTCCCGAACCGCCTGGCCTTCGGCTGGGACGCGGCGCTGCGGACCCTCTCCGACCTGGACGCCGCCTCCGGGCCGCTGCGCTTCCTCGTCCGGCTCCTCGGGCCCGAGGTCTGGCCCACCCTGCGGCTCGCCGTGGCGGCGCCGCTGCTCGCCCTCGGTGCCCCGCCGCTCCCGACCGAGGCGGCGCTCTCCGTCGTCGCCGCGGCGGCCACCTTCCTCCTCCTCGGGCTCGCGGCGGCGCGCGGCGCGCGGAGCGCCGCCGGCGGGGTCGTCGCGGTGGCCGTCGCCGCCGGCGCGCTGGCGGCCAACCGGGCCTTCACCGCCTGGGCCGGCAGTCCCATGCTGGAGGCGCAGTCGGCGCTCTTCACCCTGGCGGCCACCGCCGCCTGGATGGCGCTGCGGGAGGCGGGCGCGGAGGCGCGGGTCTGGCCGGTGGCGCTCCTCGGGAACCTGCTCTTCCACACCAAGTTCCAGTACGGGCTGATCTTCGCGCTCGCGGTCCTCGCCACCGAGGCGGCGCTGCTCCCCGCGGAGGCCCGCGCCCGCGCCGCCGCCGCGCTCCTCGCCGAGGCCCGCGGCTGGCTGCGCCGGCCCGCCGCCTGGGCCTTCCTGCTCGGCGCGCTCGGGACCGCCGCCGCCGCCTGGGTGGTGGACCGCACCGGCGGCGTCGTCTTCCGGATCGGGCCGGTCCCGGTCTCGGTGCGCCGCGCCGCCGGCCCCGCCTTCTGGTCCGCCTTCCTCGCCTTCTCCGGCCTGCTCCTCGGTCTGTGGCGCTCCCGCGCCGCGCTCCGCGAGGCGGTCCCGCGCCGGCTCCGCGGGCTCTGGCTCGGGCTGGCGGTGCCCATGGGCGCCTGGCTCCTCGTCCCCTTCGCCTGGCGGCTGCGGATGCTCGTCTACACCGCGGCCACCTTCGCGGTGGCGGCGCCGCCGCCGGGGCGCCTGGCCGGGCTGGCCTTCTACCCGGCCTCCCTGGCGCGCGACTGGTACGGGCCGGCGGCCCGGGCGGGCGTGGCGGCCGGCCTGCTCCTGGCGGGATGGGCGGCGGCGCGGGACCCGGTGCTCCGGCGCCGGCTCGCGGCGCCGGCGGCGCTCGTCGCGGTGGAGCTGCTCGCGCTGGGGCTGGGCACGCGGCACAACTTCCAGCCCCGCTTCGCCGTGAACCTGGCGCCGGTGGTGGCCCTGCTCGCGGCCGCCGGCCTCCCGGCGCTGGGGCGGCTGCGGCTCGCCGGGGGGGTGGCGCTGGCGGCCCTGCTCGGCGCGGCCGCCCTCCCGGCGTGGCGGCCCGGGCCGCTCGCCGCGGCCCTCTCCCGCGGCTACGGCGACTCCCGCGTGGCCGAGGCCTGCGCGTCGCTCACCCGGGACCTCCCGCTGCGCGACGCCACCCTGGTCGCCGACCTCGAGGTGGACCGGCTCAAGGACTGCATCCTCCAGGTCCAGCTCCAGGCCTTCCGGCGGAAGGTGCGCGTCGTGGAGTGGGAGCCGGGCAGGCCCCTCGCGGGCGAGGTGATCCAGCTCACCGACCGCTGCGAGGCCGTCGCGCCCCCGCCGCGCCTCCGGCTGGAGCGGCGCGAGGGGCCGATCTGCCTCCGGCTCGCCGCGGCCCCCGGTGCGCCGCCGGCGCCCCGCTCGCGCTGACGCTGGCCGGCACCGCCGGCGCCGGGGTCAGGCGCCGCCCAGGAGCGCCCCGAGCGCCCGGAGCAGGTCGTCCCCGCGGTAGGGCTTCGCGAGCGTGGCGAGGCGCCGGTCCCGCGCCACCTCGGGACCCAGCCGCTCCAGCGAGGTCCCGCTGACGACGAGGACCGGGACCTCGGCCGAGGCGGCGCGCACCGCCCGGTAGAGGTCCACGCCGTCGGCGTGCGGCATGTGCAGGTCGGTGACCACCGCGTCGAAGGGCCCCCGGGCGCTCCACAGCGCGGTGGCCGTCCGGCCGTCCGGGACCGCCGTCACCGTGGCCCCGGCGCGGCGCAGGGTCTGCTCCAGGACCCCGCGCAGGACCTCGTCGTCCTCGGCGACCAGGATCCGCAGCCCGTCGAGGCGGGCGGCCGCGGGCGGGGCCTCCTCCGGGCCGGCGGCGGCCCGCCCGGCGGCCAGCGGCAGGTGGATCGTGAAGGTGGTGCCCGTCCCCGGCTGGCTGGCCACCTCGACGCGCCCCCCGTGGCTCTGGACGATGCCGAAGGCCATCGGCAGACCGAGCCCGGTGCCGTGGCCGGGCGCCTTGGTCGTGAAGTAGGGCTCGAAGATGCGCGCCTGGATCTCGGGGGTCATGCCCACGCCGGTGTCGGCCACCTCCAGGCGCGCCCAGCCGGCCTCGGCGCCGCGCGCCGTCCGCAGCGTGAGCCGCCCACCCCGGGGCATGGCGTCCCGGGCGTTGATGACCAGGTTGACGACGACCTGCTCGAGCTGGGCGGCGATCCCCTCCACCGCCGGCAGCGCCGGGTCGAGCGCCAGGGCCACGGCGATGCGCCCGCCGAGCACGCGGCCGGCGAGCGTGGCCACGTCGCGCACCAGCCGGTTCAGGTCGAGGGGGCCGCTCGCCGAGGCGGCCGGCGGCCGCGCCAGGGAGAGCAGCGCCCGCGTGCTCTCGCCGCACCTCCGCGCCGCGTCCCGGGCGACGGCGAGCTCCGGCGCCAGCGGGTGCCCGGGCCCGAGCGCCTCGAGGCACTGCTCCAGCTCGCCGAGGATCACCGTGAGCTGGTTGTTCACGTCGTGGGCGACGCCGCCCGCGAGCGTGCCGACCGTCTCCCGGCGCTGGCTGTTGCGCAGCTGCTCGCGGAGCGCGACCTGCACCTCGACCGCCCGGTTGGCGAGCTGCAGCGCCTCCTGGACCGCCCGGGGCTCCCAGACGCCCGCCTCCGCCGCCGGCCCTCCCGGTCCGGGACCCTCGCCGCCGGTGGCCCGCGCCAGGTGGTCGAGCGGCCCCCCGAAGCGGCGCGAGATGGCCCGGGCCCGCCAGGCGATCACCGCGAAGCCCAGCACCGCGAAGGAGAGCACCGCCAGGCCCGCCCGCCGGCTCCCCGCCATGATCTCGTCCTCGGGGATGGCCACCGCCAGGACCCAGGCGAGCCCCGACGGGCCGCGGTAGGGGCGCGCCAGCCCGTAGTACTCGCGCCCCCCGGCCCGCGTCGTCGCCCGCCGCCCGCCCTCGGGGAGCGTTCCGAGGTCCGCGAGGAGCGCCGCCAGCTCCGGCAGGAGGTCCGGGCCCACCGGCTTCAGGAAGTCCCGGAAGCGGGCCTCCGCCGCCCCGTAGACCGGGAGGTGCGGGAGGATGAGGGCGCGGCCCCGCTCGTCGGCGACCAGCACCAGCGTCCCCGGCGTCGCCTGGGCGAGCCAGGCCCTGGCGGTGAGGTCGTCGAGCAGCAGGTCCAGCCCGATCACGCCGAGGAGCCGGTCCCCGTCCCGGACCGGGATGGAGAGGGTGATGCCCGGGTCCTTGGTGGTCATGAACCGGTAGGCCTCGGGCGACCAGCGCGCCCCGGGGCCCCGCTCGGCGATCCGGTACCAGTCGCGGCTCCGGGGGTCGTAGGAGGTCGGCTGCCAGGGCTCGACGACGGGCCGGCCCCCGCCGGCGGCACGGCGCGTCCAGCGCAGGCGGCTCCCGCCCGGCCCCGGCACCAGCCACCGCCCGTCCCAGCTCCCCGAGCCGCGGAGCAGCAGCACGGAGGTCCCGTCGGCACGGCAGAAGTTGACCGACGACACCGGGGACTGGCGCTCCAGCGCCGGGAGGACGACGGCCTGGAGGGCCTCGGGGGCGTCGAGCGAGTAGACGCCCCGCAGCCACCAGTCCTGGAGAACCTGGCCCAGGCGGTCCACCCCGAAGGTCTCCCGGTCCAGCTCGACGGCGAGGCGGCGCGCCGACTCGTCGGCCCGCGCCCACGCCTGCGTGTCGAGCGCCCGGACGAGTCCCCACCAGGCCAGCGCCAGGACCGCGCAGAGGAGCAGGGCCGCGAGGCCCAGGATCTGGCGGAACAGGTGGCGGCTGATGCGCGCGGTGGTGCCCCCGCCGGTCATCCCGACAGGGTACAGCACCCTTCGGGGGCACGGATACCGCCAAGCGCCGCCGCGGGAGTTCACCAGCCGTGCGCCCGGGAGGCGGCGGCCGGCCGAGAGGATGCGGCGCGCGCGTCAGCGGCTGCTTAACCTCTCTACCGTGCTCCGCCTCGACGACCGGTACACGCTCGACGAGGGCCGGGTCTTCCTCACCGGGGTCCAGGCCCTGATCCGCCTCCCCATGGAGCAGGCGCGGCGCGACCGTGCGGCCGGGTTGCGGACCGGCACCTTCGTCACCGGCTATCCGGGATCGCCGCTCGGCGGCTACGACCTGGCGCTGGCCCAGGTGCGCCACCTCCACGAGCCCCACGGCCTCGTCCACCGGCCGGCGGAGAACGAGGAGATGGCGGCCACCGCCCTCATGGGCACGCAGCTGCTCGACCGGTACGAGCACGGCCGGTACGACGGGGTGGTGGGCTTCTGGTACGGCAAGGGGCCGGGGCTCGACCGGGCCGGCGACGCCGTCCGCCACGGGAACTACGCCGGCACCAGCGCCCACGGCGCGGTGGTGGTGCTCTCCGGCGAGGACCACGAGGCGAAGAGCTCCACCATGCCCTTCGGGCAGGAGCACTACTTCGTCCACGCCGCCATGCCGGTGCTCCACCCGGCCTCGGTGGCCGAGTTCCTGGAGCTGGGGCGCCACGCGGTGGCGCTGTCGCGCTACTCCGGGCTGTGGGTGGCGATGAAGCTGGTGGGGCAGCTCTGCGACGGCGGCGAGACGGTGGAGCTGGATCCGGCGCGCCCCGCCATCGTGCTCCCGGACTTCGCCGTGGGCGGGCGCCCCTTCGCCAAGCGCCAGTACCACCGCTTCTTCCCCGGGGAGACGGTCGAGACCGAGCGGATCCTCCACGCCGAGCGGCTGCCGGCGGCGGTGGCCTACGCCCGCGCCAACCGGCTGGACCGGGTGGTGGTGGGCTCGCCCCGCGACCGGCTGGCGCTGGTCGCGGCCGGCAAGAGCTGGGCCGACCTGCGCCAGGCGCTCGCCGACCTGGGGCTCGACGAGGCCGCGCTCTCGGCGGGCGGCGTGCGGCTGGTGAAGCTCGCCCTCATCCACCCGCTCGACGCCCGGTTCGCGGCCGAGGCCCTGGGCGGGATGGAGCAGGTGGTGGTGGTCGAGGAGAAGCGCGCCTTCGTGGAGTCGGCGCTGCGCGACGCCCTCTACGGGCTCCCGGACCGCCCCCGGGTGCTGGGCAAGCGGGACGCCCGCGGGGAGCCGCTCTTCCCCGAGCACGGCGGGCTGGACGCCGACCTGGTCGCCGAGCGGCTGGCGCCGTTCCTGCTCGGGCTCCCCACCGGGCGCGCCGACCGCATCGCGGCGCGGCTCGCCGAGCTGCGGGCGGCGCGGGAGCGCGAGGTCCCGGCGCTGCTCCGGCGCACCCCCACCTACTGCAGCGGCTGTCCCCACAACGTCTCCACCCGGGTGCTGCCGGGCCAGGTGGCCTGGAGCGCCCCCGGCTGCCACGTCTTCGCCACCGCCATCGACCAGCCGGAGCGCCACGCCGACGCCACCTTCCAGCTCGGCGGGGAGGGGCTGGCCTGGATCGGGCTCGCCCCCTTCACCGACCGCAAGCACGTCATCCAGAACCAGGGGGACGGGGCCCTCTTCCACTCCAGCTACCTGAACATCCGCTTCGCCGTCGCCGCCGGGGCGAACCTCACCTTCCGCATCCTCTACAACGGCGCGGTGGCCAACACCGGGGCCCAGGCGCCGGTCGGCCAGCGGGACGTCCCCACCCTGGCCCGGCTCCTGGCGCTGGAGGGGGTGGCGAAGATCGCCATCGTGGCGCGGGACCCGGGCGCCTACCGGCGCGCCGGGCTCCCGGCCGTGGCCCGGGTGCACCCGCGGGAGGAGGTGGACGCGGTGCTGCGGGAGCTGGAGGCCACGCCCGGCGTCACCGTGTTCCTCTACGACGGCGAGTGCGCCAACGAGCGGCGGCGCAAGCAGAAGCGGGCGCTGCGCCCCGGCCCCAGCCGCTTCGTGCTGGTGAACGAGGAGGTCTGCGAGAACTGCGGGCACTGCGGGCAGGTGGCGAACTGCATGTCGCTGCAGAAGGTGGAGACCGAGCTCGGACCCAAGACCTTCATCCACCAGTCGAGCTGCAACCAGGACCAGCTCTGCCTGGGGGGCGACTGCCCGGCCTTCGTGACCGTGGAGGTGGAGGGGGGCGGGCCCCGCAAGCCCGCCCCGCCGGCGCCGGCCGAGGGGCTCCTGCCGGTGCCCGCGCTGCCGCACCTGGACCGGCCCTACCGCATCCTCATCCCCGGCGTGGGCGGCACCGGCGTCCTCACCGTCAGCGCGCTGCTGAGCCAGGCCGCGCTGCTCGACGGCCACGAGGTGCTGAGCTACGACCAGACCGGCGCCGCCCAGAAGTGGGGCGCGGTGCTCTCCAGCGTGACCATCGCTCCCCGCGGGGAGGGGGCGCTCGCCAACCGGGTGGGGCTGGGGCAGGCCGACCTCTACCTGGCGCTCGACCTGGTGGCCGGCGCCGATCGGGCCAACCTGGCGCGCTGCCGGCCCGGGCGCACCGCGGCGCTCCTCCACACCACGCTGCTCCCCACCGGCGAGATGATCCGGGACGTGCGGCTCGACCCGCAGGCCGGGCGGATGGAGGAGGCCGTCGCCGCCGCCTGCGATCCGGAGCACACGGTGCGGGTGGAGGCGCGGCGGCTCGCCGAGGCCCTCTTCGGCGACTGGCTCGCGGCGAACGTCTTCGCCCTGGGCGCCGCCTGGCAGGCGGGGCTGCTGCCGGTCACCGCCGACTCCCTGGAGGCGGCCATCCGCCTGAACGGCACCGGCGTGGAGCAGAACCTCCAGGCCTTCCGGCAGGGGCGGCTGTGGCGCCACGACCCGGCCCGATTCGAGGCGGCCCTCCGGCCGCCGCCGGCCTCCTACGAGGAGCGGGTGGAGCGCGAGGGGAGGGAGCTGGGGGCGCTGCGCCCCGGCTTCGAGGCGCTGCTCCGGCGCTGCGGCGAGCTGCCGGAGGCGGAGCGGCTGCTGCTCCCGGTCCGCGTCGCCGGGCTCGTCCACCATCGGGACCTGCCCCAGGCGGAGCGCTACGTCGAGGCGGTGCTCGGCGTCTTCCGGCGCGAGCGCGCCGCCGTGGGCCCGCGGGCCGAGCCGCTCGTCACCCGCCAGGTGATCCGCGGGCTCCACAAGCTCATGGCCTACAAGGACGAGTACGAGGTGGCGCGGCTGCACCTGCACGCCGGCATGGCCCGGCGGGCCCGCGAGGCCTTCACCGGCACGGTGCGCATCCACTACCACCTCCACCCGCCGTTCCTGCGCGCGCTGGGCGTGGAGCGGAAGCTGCGGCTGGGGAGCTGGTTCGAGGGCGCCTTCCGGGCGCTGGCGGCGCTCAAGCGGCTGCGCGGCACGGCCCTCGACCCGTTCGGGCGGAGCCGGTCCCGCCGCCTGGAGCGCCAGCTCGTCGCCTGGTACCGGACCGCCCTCGAGGCGGGCCTGGAGCGGCTCGAGCCCGGCACCCAGGCGCGGGTGGCGGAGCTGGCGGCGCTCCCCGACGACATCCGGGGCTTCGAGAGGCTCAAGGAACAGGGCGCGGCCCGGGCCATGGGACGCGCCGAGGCCATCCTGCGCGAGCTGCGCGAGACCGGGGCGCGGGCCGCCGCGTCCTGAGAGGGAGGAACGGAGATGTCCACGACCACGGAGCTGCTGCTCGCCGCCGGGCTGCCGTCCGCCGACACCGCGCGGCTCACCGTCCTGCGGACCGCGCCGGGCGGGGAGCTGGATCGGGACTGGGCGGCGCTGCGGCCGGGGCTCGCCGCCGCCGGGGAGCTGCTGCGCCGGCTGCCGCCCCGGCCGCGCCGCTCGGCGCCGGAGCAGGCGGCGGCCTCGTCGCTGCTCTCGGA
>JAJZTO010000111.1 GCA_021848865.1 Myxococcales bacterium | reverse complement strand
GGCCGGTGGCCGCGAGCTGTTCATCGACCCGTACCGCGGCGGCGAGATCCTCACCGCCGAGGAGTGCGCCGATCGCTACCGCGCCTCGACGCACGGGAAGGGGAGCTTCGACCCCCGCTTCCTCGACGCCGCCACGCCGCGCCAGATCCTGGCCCGCATGCTCCACAACCTGAAGCGCATCTACGGCGAGCAGGGGGACGACCTGCGCACCCTCTGGGTCGTCGACCGGCTGCTGCTGCTCTCGCCCGGCGACCCGGAGGAGCGGCGCGACCGGGGGCTGGTGTCGGCGCGGCTCGGCGGCACCGCGGCGGCGCTGGCCGACCTGCGCGCCTACCTGGCGGCGGCGCCCGGCGCCCCCGACGCCGCCGAGCTGCGGGAGCTGGCGGGGGCGCTGGAGAGGCGGCAGACGCTGCTCAACTAGCGGAAGCGCTTGATGCGCAGCCGCTCCACCGGCTGGCCGCGCACCAGGTGGCTCTCGACGATCTCCGCCGCGTCCTCCGGCTTGACGCCGCCGTACCAGACGCCCTCGGGGTAGACCACCACCGTCGGCCCGTCGGCGCAGGCGTCGAGGCAGCCGGCGCCGTTCACCCGGGCGACGGCCTCGAGCCCGCGCCGCTTCATCTCCGCCTTGAGCGCGGCCCGCACCGCCTCGCCGCCCCGGGCGGCGCAGCAGCCGCGCGGGTCGGAGGGGTCGCGGCGGTTCTCGCAGACGAAGAGGTGGTGCCCGAAGCGCATGGACCGCTTGTAGCGCCGCCGGCGCGCCGGGGTCGAGGTCGCGGATGGGGGCGAGGTCGACTACCATGGCGCGCGTGCCGCGCCTGCGCGCCGTCGTCACCGACCTCGACAACACCCTCTACCCCTGGGTGGACTACGTCGTCCCCAGCCTGGAGGCGATGGTGGACTCGCTGGTGGCCACCACCGCCCTGCCGCGCATCCGCATCGTCCAGGCGCTGAAGGCCGTCTACACCAAGTACGAGTCGAACGAGTACCCCTTCGCCATCCAGGAGTCGGAGCTGTTCGCGCCGTACGCCGCCGACTTCGACTCCTTCAACGAGCTGGTGATCCGCCCGGCGGCCCGCGCCTTCAAGGCGGCGCGGGAGCGCTACCTGCGCCCGTACCCGGGCGTGGTGGAGACGCTCGACGCCATCCGGACCCGGGGGCTGAAGCTGGTGGCGCTCACCGACGCCCCGCGCAACGCCGCCGAGCTGCGGCTCAAGTGGCTCGGCCTCGACGGCCACTTCGACGCCCTCTACACGCTGCCCGGCTACCCGCTCCCCGAGCACGTCGACCCGCGCATCCGGCGCCGCGAGGCGGAGGGCCACTACCGCTCCCGGACGCGGGTGGTGGAGCTGCCGCGCGAGGCCGAGAAGCCCAGCGCCGACGGCCTGCGCCGCGTCCTCGCCGACTTCGGCCTCGACGGCGCCGAGGTGGCCTACGTCGGCGACAACGCCCAGAAGGACATGCCGGTGGCCGAGGCCTGCGGGGCGCTCGGCGTCTGGGCCGAGTACGGCACCTACGTCTCGGCCGAGTACCGGGAGCGGCTGGCCGTCATCTCGGCCGCCGCGGTGACCCGGCGCCACGTCGCCGACGAGCCGGGCCGCCGGCCGGCGCGCTGGCCCCTGGCCGTCTCCAGCTTCCGGCAGGTGCTGGACGTGCTGGACGGCGGCCGCTGGGTGCGGCCCCCGCCCCCGCGCCGGCGGGCGAGGCGCCGGTGAAGGTCCGGACCCGCTACTCCGACCTGGCCGGCCGGCGCGCCCTGGTCACCGGCGCCTCCAGCGGCATCGGCGCGGCGCTCGCCGAGGCGCTGCTGGAGCAGGGGGCGAGCGTCGCGGTCCACTACCGCGGCAACCGGGCGGCGGCCGAGGCGCTCTGCGCCCGTCACCCGGGCCGGGCGGTGGCCCTGGGCGCCGACCTCGGCGGCGAGGCGGCCTGCCGGGGCCTGGTGGGGGACGCGGCCCGGGCGCTCGGCGGGCTGGAGCTGCTGGTCCACTCGGCGGGGATCTGGAACGACGGCGCCATCGAGCGGCTGGAGCGGGAGCGGCTCGAGGAGATCTTCCGCGTCAACGTCTTCAGCGCCTTCGCCCTGATCCGCGAGGCGCTGCCGCACCTGCGCGCCGGGGTGCGGGGGCGGGGCGGGGTCGTCGTCATCGGCTCGACCGCCGGGCAGCGGGGCGAGGCGGGCCACTCCCACTACGCCGCCACCAAGGGGGCGCTGCAGTCGATGGTGATGAGCCTGGCGGTGGAGCTGGCCCCGGCGGTCCGCGTGAACCTGGTCTCGCCGGGCTGGGTGCGCACGCCGATGGCCGAGGCCGAGCTCGACTCGCCGCTGGGGGCGCGGATCGCCGGCGCGCTCCCCAACCGGCGCGTCGGCGAGCCGGAGGACGTGGCGCAGGCGGTGCTCTACCTCGCCAGCGAGGCCTCGGGCCACCTGGTGGGGCAGGACCTGTGCGTCTCGGGCGGCGCGCTGCTGGTGGTGCCGCGCGGCCAGATCCAGCAGGTGGAGTGACGCCGGGCGGGGAGGGGGCCCCGCCGCCTAGTGGTGGTGGTGCCCGTCGCCGCCGTGCGCGTGGCCGTGCTCCAGCTCCTCGGCGGTGGCGGTGCGGATCTCCCGGACCGTCACGTCGAAGTGCAGGGTCTTCCCGGCCAGGGGGTGGTTCATGTCGATGACCACCGTCTCCAGCTTCACGTCGCGGACCACGAAGGGCACCGGCTCGCCGCCCGGCCCCTGGGCCATGAGCTCCATGCCCACCGCGGGCCGGATCTCCTGGGGGAAGGCGGTGCGGGGCACCTCCTGGACGGCCTGCGGGTCGTGCGTCCCGTAGCCGTCCTCGGGCGAGACCACGACCTGGCGGGCGTCGCCCGACGCCAGCCCCTCCAGCGCCTGCTCCAGCCCGGGGACGATCTGCCCCTCGCCGTGGAGGTAGGTGAGCGGGTCGCCCGGCGCCGAGGCGTCGATCACCTTCCCGTCGCCCAGGTGCAGGCTGTAGTCGATGGCCACCACGCTGCCCTTCTCGATCTTCATCTCGGTCCACCTCGGCCGGCGGGGGTGAAGGTCACCGGGCCGCTACCCATAACCCCACCGGCGCCGCAGGATCCACTCGCCCGCGAGGCTCGCGGCGAGGAGCAGCAGGAACCCGGCCCGGTCCCAGATGGGCACGTCCTTCCGGCGCCCCACCTCCACCACCTCCGGATCGGCCAGCGGGACGTCGGGCAGGCCTCCCGAGGGCAGCGCCGTGAAGGCGCCGCCGGTGGCCTCGGCGACGGCCCGCAGCAGCTCGGGGCGCGGGGCGGCGTCGGCGTCCTCCGGCCCGCTGGCCCGGACCGCCACGGCGCTCGAGGCCTGCTCCGGCGGCGCCCCGGGCGCGGCGGGCGGCCCGCTGGCGACCACCCGGTAGGCGCCGGGTCCGGGAGGGAGGAGCGAGAGCCGGGCCACGCCGTCGGCGCCGGCGTTCGCCTGGCCGCGCGCCACCACCTTCCCGTCCTCGCCGACCAGCTCGGCCGTCACCGGCGCGCCGGCCGCCGGGCCCCAGTCGGCGCCGCGCGCCTGGACCGAGAGGCCCACCGCCTCGCCCGGCTCCACCGCCGGGCGGTCGGGCGCCACCTGGATGGGCGTGAGGGACGGGTCGCGCACCAGCCAGCGCAGGGCGTTGCTCCAGAAGCGCTGGTAGGCGCGGGCGCTGCCGCCCTGCTCCGCCGCCAGGAAGCCCCAGAACCAGGAGGAGTCGGTGGTCACCGCGAGCGTCCGCCCCGCGCCCACCTCGCGCACCGCCACCACCGGGGCGGGCCGGCCCAGCACCGGCACCGACGGCGCCTCCAGCAGCACCTGGGCGCCGGAGCCGGGCGGCAGCGCCCGGGTGCGGTTCAGGAGCGGCAGCGGCGGCAGCGCCGCCCAGGCCGCGTCGCTCTGCGCCTCGCCGCCGGCGAGGCCGGTGACCGGGTGGCGCCGCCCCTCGGGCGTGAGGCGCGGCCGGAACTCCTCCTGGGCCATCCCCAGCCCGTCCACCACCTCCACCGGCAGCACCTCGGCCAGCGGCGTCCCGCCGTAGCGCCCCTCCCCGAAGCTCTGCTCGCCGCCCACCATGGCGAAGCCGCCGCCGGAGCGGACGTAGTCGCGGATCCGCGGCAGGTAGGCCTCCATGCCGAAGCTCCGGTAGGGCTCCCAGCCGAAGTCGTCGAAGATCACCGCGTCGAAGGTGCGCAGCTGCTCGCCGAAGATCTCGTTCACCGGGAAGGGGATGAGCGACAGCTCCTCCTGCGGCCCGGAGCGGTCGCCGGCGGTCCGGAGGATGAAGAAGCTGATGAGGTCCACGTTGGGGTCCTGCTTCAGCAGCCCCCGCAGGAAGCGCTCGTCCCAGCTCGGCCGCCCGGCCACCAGCAGCACCCGCACCCGGTCGCGGATCACCCGCAGCACGAAGGAGCGGGCGTTGTTCTCGACCACCGCCTCGCCCGGGAAGACCGGCGCCTGCACCGTGAAGACGAAGGTCCCGGTGGTGTCGGGGGCGAAGGAGAGCGGGACGAGGTAGCGCTCCTTCCCCGCCTCCAGCTGGACGGTGGCCGAGGCCACCACCTGCCCCTCGCGCCGCAGCGTCACCTGGACCGGCTCGCCGTCGAAGCCGCGGGCGTGGAGCGTGGCCTCGACGGTGAGGGTGTTGCGGACGAAGGCGAAGTCGTCCACCGCCACCCGCTCCACCGCCAGGTCCTTCGGGGCGTCGCGCCCCACCGCCACCGCCGTCACCGGGGCGCGCAGCTCGCGCAGGGCGGTGCGGGCCGCCGGCGTCAGCCCCTCGGCGAGGGCGGCGTTGTCGGCGCCGTCGGAGATCACCACCGCGCCGGCCAGGCGCCGGCCGGAGGCGGAGCCGGCGCCCACCGCGCGCAGGGCCGAGAGCAGGTCGGTGCGCCCGCCGCGCGGCTCGGCGCCGCGGGCCAGGGAGGAGGGGTCGGCCGGGGCGAGGTCGCGGTCGAAGGTGTGCCACTCCAGCGTGGCCCGGTCCCCCAGCGCCTCGAGCGCGGCGCGGTGCTCCCGCAGGAAGGCGGCCGCCGCCTCGGCGCGGCTCGGCCCGCCCGGCTCGACCGGGAACTTCATGGAGCGCGAGGTGTCCACCAGGATCGCCAGCCGGTTCTTCACCCGCGCCGTCTGCAGCAGCTGCACCGCCGGCTCCACCAGCAGGAAGAGCGCCGCCGCCGCCGAGAGGGCCCGCAGCGCCAGCAGCGCGGCGCGCCGGCCCGGCCGGGGCTCGCCCCGGAGCCCGCGCCAGGCGAGGAGCACCGCGGCGACGGCGGCCAGGCCCAGCAGCGCCAGCGCCCAGCGCGGCCAGGGCGAGAGCGCGGTGAGGCGCCAGGCGTTGAAGCCGCCGGACCCCACGTCAGCTCCGCCGCTTCAGGATGAAGGGGAGGTGGACGGCGTCGTCCTTGTAGTCGGTGCAGAGGGCGTACATGGCGGCGTTCACGCCCAGCCGGAAGGCGGTCTCCCGCTGCGCCTCGCCGCCGGGGGTGCACTCGTACTCCCAGTCGCCGAGCGCCCCGCGGGCCCAGGCGCCGCCCAGGTCGTTCTGGCTGTAGACCACCGCCAGCCGTCCGTCGACGACCTGCCCCTCCAGCCAGGGCTTCACCAGCAGGCGCCCCCCCTGGTGGTCGAGCAGGTAGAAGCTCTTGTAGAGCACGTGCTCGCGGGCGATGCGCAGCACCGGCGACCCGGGGAGCAGGGCCGCCAGCTCCCGGCGCGCCGAGGCGTCGAAGCCGCCGCCGTCGGAGCCGTCGGCCGAGTCCACCAGCAGGAACCCGCCGTACTGGAGGTGGCGGCGCAGCGCCGCGCGCTCCGGCTCGGTGAACGGGGGGAGGGGGCCGTCGCCGGCCAGGTAGAGGAAGGGGAAGCGGTGCAGCCCGGGGCGGCCGGCCCGGACGGCGACGCCGTCGGGCGCGGTCTCGATGCTGGTGCGCGCCGCCAGCTCCCAGAGCAGCCGGCGCAGCGCGGTGGGGCGCGGGTTCCAGCGCCCGCCGTGCTGGAGCTGGCCGATGGTGAGCTGGGAGGTCTCGGGCAGCGCCCGCGCGCCGCGCGGGAGCGCCAGGGCGCCCGCGCCCAGGGAGGCCCATCGGAGGAAGGTGCGGCGCCGCATGCGGGGCGAGACTACTACAGGGTCCGGAACCTGGAACGCCGCGAGGCGCGTGCTACATTCCGCCCGAGATGGCCAAGAAGACGAGACCCGCCGCCGCCGCTCCCCGCCTGGAGGCGCTCCACGCCCTGGGGGACCTCCGCGCGCTGCGCGCCGAGGCGCTGGCCCTGCTCGCCGGCCCCGACGCCTCCGAGGCCGACCGCGAGGCCGCGCGCGCCGCGCTGCTCCGCACCCGGCCGGAGCGCGGCGCCGCCGTGGCCGCCGCGGTCGGCATCACCCTCTTCACCGCCGTCGCCATCCTCGGGATCCTGGCGCACCGATGAGCCCGTCCGCCTTCCTGGCCGATCCGGCCGGCTTCCTGGTCCGCCTGGCGGCGCGGCTGCCCGAGCTGGCGGCGCCGCTCCGGCCGCTGCCGCTCTGGGCCCAGGGGCTGCTCCTGGCGGCGGGGCTGGCGGTGGCCGCCGGCGGCGCGCGCTGGCGCCGGCCGGTGGCGCTCGCCGGCGGAGCCGCCGCCGGGTGGCTCGCCGGGATGGCTGCGGCCGGGCTGCTGGAGCTCCCGGGCCGCCTGCTGCCCCCCATCGGCGCGGCGCTGCTCGCCGGCGCCGCCCTGATGGTCCCGTCCGTCTTCCCCTTCGCCGCCGGGGCGCTGCCGGGCGCCTTCGTGGGCGCGCGGCTGGGGCTCCCGGGCGGGCCGCTGGTCGGCGCCTCCATCGGGCTGCTGCTGCTCGGCGGGCTGGGGCTGCTCGCCGCGAGGCTGCTGGCCGCCGCGGTGGCCGGGCTGGCGGGCGGCGCGCTCGCCGGCCTGGCGCTGCTCGCGGCCTCGCGCCGCCTGCCGGAGCTGCGCATCCTCGAGGAGCGGCCGGTGCTCCTGGCGGCGCTGATCCTGCTGCTCGCCGTCTCCGGCGCCGCCTTCCAGGTAGGCTTCGCCTGGGGCGGCGGGAAGCGGCCCAAGCCGCCGCGCGGCGCCGGGGCGCAGCCGGCCCCGCAGCCGCAGGCCGTCTGAGCGGGGCGCGCCGCTCCATCTCGCCGGCGGGCCGGCCCTCCCGGCGGCGGGCGAGGCTCCGCACTACTCCGGCGGCGTCAGCAGCTCGAAGTCGGGGATCTCGGCGCGCAGCCGCTCCCGCAGCCGGCCGGTGAGCCGGGCCTCGATCTGGCGCGCCCGCTCGCGGGTGAGCTGGAACTTCGCGCCGATCTCCTGGAGCGTCATCGGCTCCTCCCCCTCGGGCGGCAGCAGCCGGTGCTCGAAGATGAAGCGCTCCTTGTCGTCGGCGATCTCCGCGGCGAAGGCCCGCAGCTTCTCCCGGAAGAGGCGCCGCAGCTGCTGGTCGCCCATGGCCTCGTCGGCGCCGGGGGACCGGGAGGGGAGCCGCTCCAGCCGGGTGGGCCCCTCGTCGCCGTCGCCGGCCGAGACCGGGAGGTCGAGCGAGAGGTCGTCGGAGGCCATCCGCGCCGTCATCTCCTCCACGTCCTTCTCGCCGACGTCGAGGTTCCGGGCCAGCAGGCGCGGGGTGGGCTCGATGCCCATGCCCAGCAGCTTCTCCCGCTCCTTGGCCAGGTTGAAGAAGAGCTTCCGCTGCGCCTGGGTGGTGCCGAGCTTCACCAGGCGCCAGTTGTCCATGATGAAGCGGATGATGTAGGCGCGGATCCACCAGGCGGCGTAGGAGGAGAGCTTCACCCCCTTCATCGGGTCGTACTTCTTCACCGCCTGCATCAGCCCCAGGTTGCCCTCCTGGATGAGGTCGAGGAGCTGGAAGGCGCTGCGGTGGTACTCGTGGGCGATCTTCACCACCAGCCGGAGGTTGGAGGCCACCAGCCGGTAGGCCGCCTCGACGTCGCCGGTGGAGGCGTAGCGCACCGCCAGCTCGTGCTCCTCCTCCCGCGTCAGCAGGGGGTGGCGCGCCACCTCGGCCATGTAGGCCCGGAGCGGGTCGTAGCGGACCAGCCCGCCGTCGGCGGCGGAGCGGGGCGCGGCGCGCGCGATCGCTCCGCGGGGGGGCTGGTCCTGTTCGTCGGCCATCGGGGATGTGAGATC
>JAJZTO010000110.1 GCA_021848865.1 Myxococcales bacterium | reverse complement strand
ACCCGGGGCGGGCGGCGGTGCATGGCGGCGGCGTGGCGGGCCAGCAGCACCTCGACCAGGGGCCGCAGGTCCTCGCGCCGCTCGCGCAGGGGCGGCAGGTGGACCGGGAAGACCGCCAGCCGGTAGTAGAGGTCCTGGCGGAAGCGCCCCTCCGCCACCATCGCCTCCAGGTCGCGGTTGGTGGCCGCCACCACCCGGACGTCCACCCGCACCGTCTCGGTGCCGCCCACCCGCTGCAGCTCCCGCTCCTGGAGGACCCGCAGCAGCCGCACCTGCACCGACGGCGGCGCGTCGCCGACCTCGTCGAGGAAGATGGTCCCGCCCTCGGCCTGCTCGAAGCGCCCCGGCTTGCGCCGCACCGCGCCGGTGAAGGCCCCCTTCTCGTGGCCGAAGAGCTCGCTCTCGATCAGGGTCTCGGGGATGGCGGCGAGGTTCACCACCACGAAGGGGGCGCCGAAGCGGGGCGAGAGGTCGTGGACCAGGCGCGCCAGCCCCTCCTTGCCGGTGCCGGTCTCGCCGCGCACCAGCACGGTGGTGGTCGAGGCCGCGGCCAGCCGGACCCGCTCCACCACCTGGCGCATCGCCGGGCTGTCCGCCACGTAGCGCGCGTCCTTGCGGATCTGCCGGAGCTCCTCCTTGAGGAGGGCGTTCTCCCGGTCCAGCAGCCGGTTGAGCCGGCGCACCTCGTCCACCATCAGGCTGTTGTGCAGGGCGATGGAGACCAGGTGCGCCACCTGGCGCGCCACCTGGAAGCAGCAGTCGAGCAGCCCCTCGGCCGGCGGGTGGGCGATGTCCAGCGTCCCCAGCACCTGGTCCTCGAAGACCAGCGGGAAGGAGACCAGCGAGCCGTAGCCCAGCGCCGCCAGCCTGGGCTCCTCCTTCCAGCGAGGGTGGGCCGCCGAGACGGGATCGACCACCACCGGCTGCCGGGTGGCCATCGCCTCGCCGGCGGCGGTGCCGGCCAGCTCGAAGCGGGTGCCGACGTCGGTGGCCGGGTGGCGCGGGTCGGAGACCAGCGCCACCTCGGCGCGGCCGCCCTCCTTCTCGACCAGCCGGTGGATGGCGACGCGGGTCTCCCCGAAGCGGCGGTTCAGGAGGCGGCCGGTCCGCTCCAGCACCGCCTGCAGGTCGACGGTGGAGAGGACCGCCTCGATGGCCTCCTCCACGATCTTGTCGTGGACGTCGTGGGTGACGACCGGCAGGGGCATGCACAGTAGGTAGCCTCGGCGGGCGGGCCCGTCAAACCGGAGCGCTGCCACCGAAATGTGGGTGGTCCGGCACCCACGCGCCGGTGTCCCCGGTGCCGGGCATGGGTGAATAACCAGCGATGTCGGCGGGTTCCGTCCTGGCCGGCTCCTTGCTGTGCAGGAGGCCCGGAGCGCAAGCGCGCCCGTTCGAGAGGAGAAGGTCATGGGAGCCATCGAGACCCTGATGTCCGAGCACCGCGTCATCGAGCGCGCCTGCGACGCCCTGGTCGCGTTCACCGACGAGGTGAGGCGCGGCTCGGACGACAAGGCGGAGCTCGGCCGCTTCGTCCGCTTCATCCGGGAGTTCGCCGACGCCGCCCACCACGGGAAGGAGGAGAACATCCTCTTCCAGGCGATGATCGACGCCGGCTTCCCCCGCGACGGCGGGCCGGTGGCGGTGATGCTGATGGAGCACGACGAGGGGCGGGCCCACGTGCGGGCGCTGGCCGAGCTGGCGCGGCAGGAGGCGCCCTGGTCGGCGCAGGACCGCCAGGCCATCGCCGAGGAGGGGATGGGCTACGCCAGCCTGCTGCGCGGCCACATCCACAAGGAGGACGCCATCCTCTACCCCATGGCCGAGCAGCGGCTCCCGGGGAGCGTCCTCTCCCGGGTGGACGAGGACTGCGCCGCCTTCGACGACGCCGAGGCGCGCGCCGGGCGGCAGGAGCCGCTCCAGAAGCTCGCGGAGGAGCTGGTGGCGCGCCACGCGCCGGCCCTGGGCGCGTCCCCGGCGAGCGCGCACGGGTCCGCGGGCCACCACTGCTTCTAGCGAGCGGCGCGGCGGGCGGCGCGCCCCGGCGCCGGCCGCCGGTTCCCTCGCGGTCCCCCGGGGCCGTACCATGCCGGCATGGCCGACGGCCCGGCGCGCGGCGAGATCCGCGTGGGCGTCTCCTCCTGCCTGCTCGGGAACCCGGTCCGCTGGGACGGCGGCCACCGGCGCGACGACTTCGTCGCCGGGGCGCTCTCGCGCCTGGTCACCCTGGTGCCGGTGTGCCCCGAGGTCGAGCTGGGGATGGGGACGCCGCGTCCGCCCATCCGCCTGGTGCGCGCGAACGGCGAGACGCGGCTCGTCGAGCCGGTCCGGAACGTCGACCACACCGGCGCGATGCGGGCCTGGGCCGAGCGGCGCCTCGCCGAGCTGGAGCGGGAGGAGCTGTCCGGCTTCGTGTTGAAGGAGGGGTCGCCCAGCTGCGGCCTGGAGCGGGTCGAGGTGTGGTCCGGCCGGCCCGGCGCGCCGCCGGCCCGGGACGGGAGCGGCCTCTTCGCCGAGGCGCTGCGCGCCCGCTGGCCGCTCCTGCCGGTGGAGGAGGAGGGGCGGCTGCGCGAGCCGGCGCGGCGCGAGGCCTTCGTCGAGCGGCTCTTCGCCCACTGGCGGCTGCAACGCCTCCGGGCCGGCCGCTGACCCCGGCGCTCCCGTCCGCTCCCGCCTCAAGGAGGCGTCGCGGCGCTCGACCAGCGGCGCAGCCACTCCCGGAGCCTGAGCTTGCGCGCCGCGCTCGCCGAGCTCATGTAGCGCACCGTGCCGAGCACGGGCCGCTCCGGTCCCCAGGGCCGGTCGTAGCGCCCCAGGCACCAGGTGATCCCGGCCACCGAGCTCGGGTCCCGGCCGTCGAGCGCGTACCGGTCGTTGAGCCGGTACATCTCGGCCAGCGCCTCCCGCGGCGTGGGCGACCACTCCAGGATCTTCTTCCCCCAGAGCATCCGCAGGTAGCCGTGCATCCGGCCCGTGGCGCGCAGCTCCCGCTGCGCCGCGTTCCAGAGGGCGTCGGGCGTGCGGGCCGCCTCCAGCGCCTCCGGATCGGCTCGCCAGGGGCGGGGATCGCGGGCGTGGCGCTCCAGCGTGGCGAGCGCCCACGGGGGGAGGGTGTCGTACCCGGCCGCGTCGGGGCGGTGGGCCAGGTAGCCCTGGGCCAGCTCGCGCCAGGTGACGAGCTGGTCGAGGAAGGCCTCGGCGCCGGGCGACATCCCCCACCAGCCGGTCCGCTTGCCGTCGGCCCGCTCGCCGAGCCGCGCGGCCGACCAGCCCTCGGCCGCCGCCACCGCGCCCAGGACCTCCTGGGGGGAGAGGTGGCCGAAGTGCAGCCAGGGGGAGAGGCCGCTGGCGCCGGCGCGGTCCGGGTGGTCGCGGTCCTCGGCGTAGCGGGCGAGCCGGGGGAGGAAGGCGGCGAGCGCGGCGCGCGCCGCCGCCGTCCCGCCGCGGTCGGCGGCCGGCGCCACGCCGTGGTCGACGGCCAGCCGGGCCAGCGCCGCCGGCTCGGCGCGCAGCAGCGCCCCGTCGGCGCGGGGCCAGCGGGCCGTCACCGCGCGCGGCACGGCGGCCGGCGGCAGGCCCAGGCGCGCCAGCGGGCGCGGCGAGGGGAGGTCGGCCAGGTGGGGCGGCAGCTCGCGCTGGAGGAAGCGCCGGAAGGCGTGGGCGGTGAGGAAGGCGCGGGGCGCGGCGCGCAGCGGGAGGAGGCCGGCGCCGTCCACCGCCTCCAGCCGGACCGGGAGGCGGCGCCCCGCGGCGGCGACCATGCGCGGCAGGAAGTAGGACGGCGAGTCGTCGGTCACCACGCAGCAGGCGCGGGCCGCGAGCGCCTGCAGGAGGCCGCGCCCGGCGCCGGGCCGGGGCTCGACGTAGGGGAGGCAGGTGACGCCGGCGCGGGCGAAGGCGGCGGCGTTCGCGGCCATGCCCTGCAGGACGAAGGCGTGGAGCCGGTCGCTGGCGTGGGGGTGGCCGGCACGCAGGGCCTCGAGCACCAGCAGCGGGCGGCCCAGCTCGCGGCAGCGCTCCGCGGCGCGGTCGAGCGCGAAGCTGTGGGAGGCGCGCCGCGCCGCGGTCATCCAGTAGAGGACGTGGTCGCCGCCGGGCCGGACCGGCGCCCCGTTCACGTCGCGGAGGCGGAGGGCGGGGACCGGCAAGCGCCCCGAGCCTACCAGCGGCGGGCCGGGTCCTCCCGGCGCCGGATGGGGCGGTCGGAGGCCGCGGGCGGCGCCTGCGTCGGAAGGTGGCCGGCGGCCCGGCCCGGCGCTAGGCTCCCCGGACCGTGAGCCATCCCACCGACGACCGGAACTTCCGACTGCCGACCCACGTCCGCCCCCTGCTGTACGCGGCGGAGCTCTCCATCGACCTCGACGCCTCCCGCTTCGAGGGCCGGGAGACCATCTCGCTGCGGATCGACGAGCCGTCCCGCGAGCTGGTGCTCCACGCCGCGGACCTGGCGATCGACCAGGCCACCGTCCGCGCCGCGGGCGTCTCGCAGGCGGCGCGGGTCCGGCGCGCCCCGGTGAGCGAGACGGTGGTGCTGGAGCTCGACCGGCCGGTGCCGGAGGGCCACGCCGAGCTGTCGATCGCCTGGTCCGGGGCGATGAGCAAGGGGCTGCGCGGCCTGTACCGCGCCGGGCCGCTGGCGGTGACCCAGTTCGAGGCCGCCGACGCGCGCCGGGTCTTCCCCTGCTTCGACGAGCCGGGCTTCAAGGCGCCCTGGGCGCTGTGCCTGGAGGCGCCCGAGGGCGTGACGCTGCTCTCCAACGGCGCCCCGGTCTCCTCCGAGGTCCGGGGCGGGCGGCAGCGGGTCTGCTTCCGGGAGACCCCGCCGCTGCCGACCTACCTGGTGGCCCTGGCCTGCGGCCCGCTGGCGGCCACGGCCGAGGCCCCGGCCCGCGGCGTCCCGGTCCGGACCTGGGCGGTGGCGGAGAAGGCGGCGCTGGCCGGCTTCGGCCAGGAGGTGGCGCTGGCGGTGCTGCCGCGCCTCGAGGACTACTTCGGGCTGCCCTACGCCTTCGGCAAGCTGGACCAGCTGGGCGTGCCGGACTTCGAGGCCGGCGCCATGGAGAACGCCGGCCTCGTCACCTACCGCGAGGCGGCGCTGCTGCTCGACCCGGCCACCGCGGCGCGGGCGGTCCAGAAGCGGGTGGCGGAGATCATCACCCACGAGCTGTCGCACCAGTGGTTCGGGAACTGGGTGACCATGCAGTGGTGGGACGACCTCTGGCTCAACGAGTCGTTCGCCACCTGGATGGCCTACAAGATCGTGGACGGGTGGCGGCCGGAGTGGCGGGTGTGGATCGACTTCGACGCCGGCAAGGCGGCGGCCCTGCACCTCGACGCCCTGCGCTCCACCCACCCCATTCGCGCCGAGGTGCGCAACCCCGAGGACATGGGGGAGAGCTTCGACCTCATCACCTACGAGAAGGGCGGGGCGGTGCTGCGGATGATCGAGGGCTTCCTGGGCGAGGCCCCGTTCCGCGAGGGCATCCGGCGCTACATGCGGCGCCACGGCCGCGCCAACGCCGTGGCCGACGACCTCTGGGGCGCGCTGGAGGAGGCCTCCGGCCAGCCGGTGGTGCAGCTGGCCAACGCCTGGATCGGCCAGCCCGGCTTCCCGGTGGTGGCGCTGGCGCGCGAGGGCCGGCGGGTGCGGCTCGCGCAGCGGCGCTTCCTCTCCGAGCCGGGGGCCGAGGAGCCCGGGGCCGCCTGGCCGGTCCCGATGGTGATCCGCTACCGGGACGACGGCGGCCCGCGGGAGCACCGCGTGCTCCTGCGCGGCGCCTCGGCGGAGGTCGACCTCCCCGGGAGCGGCCCGGTGGCCTGGGCCTGCGGCAACGCCGCCTCGACCGGCTTCTACCGCGTGGACCACGCCCCCGCCGAGGTGGCGGCGCTCTCCCACCACCTCGCCGAGCTGGCGCCGGCGGAGCGCATCGGCCTGCTGGCCGACGAGTGGGCCCTGGTGCGCCGGGGGACCCGGCCCATGGGCCCCTTCCTCGACCTCTGCGCCGCCTTCGGCGGCGAGGAGGACTACGCGGTCCTGGAGGAGCTGGCCCAGCGGCTCGCGGCGGTGGAGCACCGGCTGGAGGGGGAGGGGCGCGCCGCCTTCCAGGCCTTCGTCCGCGGGCTGCTCGGCGGCCAGCTGGCCGCGCTGGGCTGGGACCCGCGGCCGGGCGAGGCGCCGGACGCGCGGCTGCGGAGGGCGGTGCTGGTGCGGGCCCTGGGGCTCACCGGCCGCGACCCGGCGGTGGCGGCCGAGGGACGGGGCCGGCTCGACCGCTGGCTGGCCGGCGAGCGGGCGGCGCTGGAGCCGAACCTCCACGACGCGGCGGTGGCGATGGCGGCGCGCGACGGCGATGCGGCGCGCTTCGACCGGCTCCGGACGCTGGCGCGCCAGGAGCCCGACCCCGCCTACCAGCGGCGCTACCTGGTGGCGCTGACCGCCTTCGAGGATCCGGCCCTGGCGGCCCGCGCCCAGGCGATGGCCCTGGCGGCCGACGTGCCGCTCCAGGACTCGGCCTTCTTCGTGGCCGGCCTGCTCGAGAACCGCACCGGGCGCGACGCCGCCTGGGCCCTGCTGCGGAGCCGGTGGGACGAGGTCCTGGCCCGGCTCGGGGGGGCGCCGATGCTGCTGCGCCGCGTGGTGGAGTCGCTGGGCCGCCTCCCCGCCCGGCGCCACCTGGAGGAGGCGGAGGCCTTCCTGGCGGCCCACCCGGTGGCGGCGGCGCGCCAGGCCATCGCCCAGACCCTGGAGCGGATGCGCCAGGAGGTCGCCATCTGGGAGCGCGGCGCCCCCGAGGTGGCGCGCTGGCTGGAATCGCGGAAGACCGGGCCGGGCGCCAGCTAGCCGGCGCCGTCCGCCGGGCCGCTACCCCGGCGCGAGCCGCTCCGCGAGGAAGGCCGCGGCCCGCCGCTCGGCCCAGAAGCCGAAGCGCCAGGGAGGCCCCTCGACGAACCCCACGTGGCCGCCGCCGGGCGCGACCTCCAGCTCGACGCTCTGGTTGGCGCGGGCCGCGTCGACCGGCAGCGAGGCGGCGGGGACCATGGGATCGTCGGCGGCGCCGAGCGCCAGCAGCGGGCGGCGGACGCCCCCGAGGAAGGGGCCGGCCGAGGAGCGCACCCAGTAGTCCATCGCCCCGGCGAAGCCGTGGATGGGGGCGGTGGCCCGCTCGTCGAACTCGCGGAAGCTCCTCACCGCGCGCAGGGCCGCCTCGTCGAGGAGGCCCGGGAAGCGGCGCGCCTTGGCGACCGCCTTGCGCCGCAGCATCCACAGGAAGCGCCCGCGGTAGACGGCGGGCCAGAAGCCCGGGCCGTCGATGGCGGCGGCGGCCGCCGCCAGGTCGAAGGGGACCGAGATCACCGCGCCCGCGCGCACCTCGGGCGGGAGCCGGTCGCCGCCCTCGCCGAGCCACTTGGCGCAGACGTTCCCGCCCAGCGAGAAGCCGGCCACGCCCAGCGGCCGGCCCGGCCGCTCCGCCGCCAGGCGCCGGACCGCGAAGTCCAGGTCGCCGGTCTCGCCCGAGTGGTAGAGGCGCGGCAGCCGGTTCTCCTCGCCGGAGCAGCCGCGGAAGTTCAGGGCCACCGCCGAGAGCCCGTTCCCGAGCAGGGCCCGCACCAGCCGCTTCACGTAGGGGGCGCGCGAGGAGCCCTCCAGGCCGTGGAGCACCACCACCGCCGGGCCGCCCCCGTCGCCGTGCCGGTCCACGTCCACGAAGTCGCCGTCGGGCAGCTCCCAGCGCTCCCGCCGCGGGGCGAGGCCCCGGGGCGGGCGCCAGAGGTTGGCGAAGACCGTCTGGGCGTGGGGGCCGGGGAGCCAGGGCGCGGGGCGGAAGCTCATGCCGCGCCGCCCAGCGGCTGGCCGCGCAGCCGGCGCTGGCGGGCCACCGCCCCGGCCATCACCGCGTCGAGCCGGGAGGCCGCCTCGCCGGCGCCGAGGAGCTCGAGCGCGCGGGCCATCGCGTCCCGGTCAAATTGCGAGAACATGCGCCCCGCTCACTCGGATTCGCCGTTCTCGCCGCGCTCGGGCGGCGTCTCCGGCGGCAGCAGCGACAGCTGCCCGCGCCCCGCGCCGCTCGCCGGTGCGCGCTTGCGCGCACGCGCCGGCCGCCCCGCGCGCCCATCGCGCAGCTTGCGGATCTCCTCGTGAAATG
>JAJZTO010000109.1:7072-8145 GCA_021848865.1 Myxococcales bacterium | reverse complement strand
TCCACCGGCTCCAGGAGCGGCTGCGCGAGCTGGAGTTCGCCTGCTGGGAGCGGGAGGTGCCGGTGGTGGTGCTCTACGAGGGCTGGGACGCGGCCGGCAAGGGCGGCAGCATCCGCCGCCTCATCGGCTCGCTCGACCCGCGCGGCTACACCGTCTTCCCCATCGGCGCGCCGAAGGGAGACGACGCCACCCACCACTACCTCTGGCGCTTCTGGAACCGCGTGCCGCGCGCCGGCCGCGTCGCCATCTTCGACCGCTCCTGGTACGGCCGGGTGCTGGTGGAGCGGGTGGAGGGCTTCTGCACCGAGGCCGAGTGGCGGCGGGCCTACCCGGAGATCAACGAGTTCGAGCGCAGCCTGCACCACGCCGGCGCCGCCATCGTGAAGTTCTGGCTCCACGTCTCCAAGGCGGAGCAGCTGCGCCGCTTCCGCGAGCGGGAGCGGGTGGCGGTGAAGCGCTACAAGATCACCGAGGAGGACTGGCGCAACCGCGAGAAATGGGACCAGTACCGGCTCGCCGTCCACGACATGATCACCCAGACCTCCACCACCTGGGCCCCCTGGACCATCGTCGAGGCCGAGGACAAGGAGTGGGCCCGGCTGCGGGCGCTGCGCGCCGTGATCGCGGCCATCGAGGAGCGGCTCGGCTGATCCTCGGCCCCGCCCGGACCACGGTGTGAGGCGCCGGCACGGGGCCGCGCCGGCGCGTCGCAGGCCAACTCGCCGGAATCACTGGGCGAGGAGCAGATGCAGTCTGGCCTCCGGCGTGCAATGCTTGGCACAGGCCACGCCACGAGACCCTGGGCCGTGCGGCCCACCCCGCGGAGATCCGCCATGCGCACTCGCCTCCTCGCCTCGCTCCTCGTCCCGGCCCTGGTCGCCGGCGGCTGCGTGACCGAGTCCACCTCCACCCGGACCTGGGGCGACCCCTACGCGCAGCAGGAGCCGGGCGGCCAGGACTGGGTGCGCGCCGGCCGGGTCCAGTCGATCCGCGAGGTGCGGCGCCAGACCCAGGGCGACCCGGGCGCGGGGGCGGTGGCCGGCGCCTTCCTGGGCGGCCTCTTCGGCAGCATC
>JAJZTO010000109.1:0-7062 GCA_021848865.1 Myxococcales bacterium | reverse complement strand
CCGCACGGCAACGGCGCCGCCACCTTCTTCGGCGCCGTCACCGGCGCGGCCGTGGGCGCCGCCGCCAGCCAGGGCTCGGCCGAGCAGGTCTGGTACGAGGTGCTGGTCCGCTTCGAGGACGGCGGCTACCAGACCTTCAGCTACTGGCCGCCGGTCCCCTTCCGCGTCGGCGACTACGTCCAGCTCACCCCCCAGGGGCTCACCCGGCCCGGCCCGGCGCCGGGCCAGATCCCACCGCCGCCACCGGGCCAGGTGCCTCCGCCGCCGCCCGGACGCTAGTACCGGTAGTGGTCGGCCTTGTAGGGCCCCTCCACCGGGATGCCCAGGTAGCCGGCCTGCTTCCTCGTCAGCGTGGTGAGCCGGGCGCCGATCTGCTCGAGGTGCAGCCGGGCCACCTTCTCGTCGAGGTGCTTGGGGAGCACGTAGACCCTCTTCCTGTAGGCGGCGCGGTTCACCGCCAGCTCGATCTGCGCCAGCGTCTGGTTGGTGAAGCTGCTCGACATCACGAAGCTGGGGTGGCCGGTGGCGCAGCCGAGGTTCAGGAGCCGGCCCTCCGCCAGGACCAGGACGCGGTGGCCGTCGGGGAAGACGAAGGCGTCGTACTGGGGCTTGACGTTCACGCGGGTGAGCCCCGGCACCTTCTTCAGGCCGGCGATGTCGATCTCGTTGTCGAAGTGGCCGATGTTGCCGACGATGGCGCAGTCCTTCATCCGCTTCATGTGGGCCACGGTGACGACGTCCAGGTTGCCGGTGGCGGTGACGAAGACGTCGGCGGTCGCCACCACGTCCTCGAGCCGCACCACCGCGTAGCCCTCCATCGACGCCTGCAGGGCGTTGATGGGGTCGATCTCGGTGACCACCACCCGCGCCCCCTGGCCGCGCAGCGCCTGGGCGCAGCCCTTGCCCACGTCGCCGTAGCCGCAGACCACGCAGAGCTTCCCGGCCAGCATCACGTCGGTGGCGCGGTTCAGGCCGTCCACCAGCGAGTGGCGGCAGCCGTAGAGGTTGTCGAACTTCGACTTGGTGACCGAGTCGTTCACGTTGATGGCGGGGAAGAGCAGCGTCCCGGCCTTCTGCATCTCGTAGAGCCGGTGGACGCCGGTGGTGGTCTCCTCGGTGACCCCCTTGCAGGCCGCCGCCACCCGGGTCCAGCGGCCCGGGTTGCGCTTCCGCTCCCGGGCCAGCAGCCGGAGCACCACCGCGTACTCCTCGGAGTCGGCGGCGCGCGGGGCGGGCACCTTCCCGGCCCGCTCGAACTCGACGCCCTTGTGGAGCAGCAGGGTGGCGTCGCCGCCGTCGTCGACGATCTGGGTCGGCCCCTTGCCGCCGCCGAAGTCGAGCGCCCGCTCGGTCATGTCCCAGTACTCCTCGAGGGTCTCGCCCTTCCAGGCGAAGATCGGGACGCCGCGCGGCGCCGCCGGCGTGCCGCGCCCCACCACCACCGCCGCGGCGGCGTGGTCCTGGGTGGAGAAGATGTTGCAGCTGGCCCAGCGGACCTCGGCCCCCAGCTCCACCAGCGTCTCGACCAGCACCGCGGTCTGCACCGTCATGTGCAGCGATCCGGTGACGCGCTGGCCGCGCAGCGGGCGCGAGGGGCCGTACTCCCGCCGCACCGCCATGAGCCCGGGCATCTCCTTCTCGGCGAGGTCGATCTCCTTGCGGCCCCAGTCGGCGAGCTGCAGGTCGCGGACCCGGAACTCCAGGGCGGGGGCGGGGCTCTTCTTGGCGCTGCGGGCGGGTGCGGCCATGGCGTCTCTCCTCGGGGTGGGTGCGGCCAGGGGAAGGGATGGGGGTTCTAGGCGGGCCGCTCGGCGGCGGCCACCAGCAGCGCGGGGCCGCGGGCGCCGGGCTCGGGGGCGAGCCGGGCGACGGCCGGGGCGGCCAGGCCGGCGGCGGCGAGCAGCGCGGCCAGCTCGTCGGGCCGGAAGCCGTCGCGGGCCTGCCCCATGCGGCGCCGGAACTCCTCGTCGGCGTGGACGGTGAGGTCGGCCACCACCAGCCGCCCGCCGGGCCGGAGGATGCGGGCCGCCTCGCGGAGCACCGGGGCCGGGTCCTCCTGGTAGGCGAGCACCAGGAAGAGGAAGGCGGCGTCGCAGCAGCCGTCCGGGAGCACCAGCCGGGAGAGCTCGCTCGGCCAGAAGGTGAGGTTCTTCCGGTCGCCCCAGCGGCGCTGCGCGACCTTGAGCATGGCGGCGGAGCGGTCCACGGCGTGGACCTGCCGCACCCGGCCGGCGAGGCGGGCGGCGAGGTCGCCGGTGCCGCAGCCCAGGTCGGCGACGGTCCAGGCGCGCGGCAGCGCGGCGCAGAGCGCCTCGACCACGAAGCCCTGGCCGTAGAGGGCGGCGCGCATCCGCTCCCACTCGGCGGCGGCGCCGGCGAAGAAGCGCTCCGCCGCCCCGCGCCGCGTGGCGAGCAGCCGCTCCAGCCGCGCGCGGTCCTGCTCCAGCGCCGCCCAGGCGCCGGTCTGCTCCCGGGCCAGGCGCCAGAGCTTGCGGGCCCCGGCGTCGAGCTCGGCCATCCGGTAGAGGCGGGAGGTGGCGCGGGTCCGGGCCGCGAGCCAGCCGTCGCCGGAGAGGAGCTTCAGGTGACGGCTCACGGTGGACTGGGGGAGCTTCAGGACGGCGCAGAGCTCGGCCACGCCCAGCTCCTGGCGATCCAGCAGGTGGAGCAGCCGCAGCCGGGTGGGGTCGGCGAGGCCGCCCATCCAGGAGAGCAGCCGGTCGGGCCGGCGGGCCTCGCCATTCAATCGCTCCATCCGGATGGAGCGATTATCAGGGCCGGACTCGCGACGTCAACCGCCGGGCGGGCCAGGGCCGCGCCCGGGACCGTGGCCCGGCCGGGCCGGCTCCTGCTAGGCTGGACGCTCCGTGTTCCCCGGCCGCCGCCCCCCGCCGCCCGCCCCGCCCATCAGCTTCCACCCGGCCGCGCCGGGCCCGGGCGGCGAGCGCTTCACCATCGTCATCCCCACCTGGAACAACCTGCCGATGCTCCGGCTCTGCCTCGGCGCCCTGCGCCGGAACTCGGCCTTCCGGCACCAGCTGGTGCTGCACGTGAACGACGGCGGCGACGGCACCCTGGCCTGGGTCCGGTCCGAGGGGCTCGACCACACCTGGTCCCGCGAGAACGCCGGCATCTGCCTCCCGGTGAACGCCGCGGCGTCGCTGGCCCGCACCGACTGGGTGCTCTACATGAACGACGACATGTACCCGTGCCCGGGCTGGGACCAGGCGCTCTGGGAGGCGGCGCGGCGCGTCGGCCACACCCGGTGCTTCCTCTCCTCCACCCTGCTCGAGCCGCGCGGCCTGAACCCCGCGGCCCTGCCGCCCGAGGACTTCGGCCGCGACGCCGCGAGCTTCCGCGAGGCCGACCTGCTCGCCGCCCTGCCGCGGCTGCGCCGCCCCGACTGGTCGGGGGCCTCCTGGCCCCCGAGCCTGGTCCACCGGTCGCTCTGGCAGCTGGTGGGCGGCTACTCCCCCGAGTTCTCGCCCGGCGACTACTCCGACCCCGACCTGGCGATGAAGCTGTGGCGGGCCGGGGTGCGGGAGTTCCGCGGGGCCGGGCGGAGCGTCGTCTACCACTTCCGCCAGCAGACCATGCGCCGGCTCGCCGCCAACGACGGGCGGCGCCAGTTCGCGCGCAAGTGGGGGATGACGGCCCGCTTCTTCTACCGGAAGGTGCTGCGCATGGGGCAGGAGTACCGCGGGCCGCTGCCGGAGCTGGACGAGGTCCCCGGGCGGCTCGCGGCCCGGGTCCTCTCCTGGCGGTTCCACCTCATGCCCTGACGCCCCGGCGCCGCTCCGCCCGGCGGCGGGCCCGGGCGCTCAGTGGCCGCCGTTCCGCTTCTCCTCGTGGGCCACCAGCCCGATGCGGGCCAGCTTCTCGTAGAGGGTGGAGCGGTGCAGGCCGGCCAGCTCCGCCGCCTTGCCCACCGAGCCGCCCGCCTCCTTGAGCAGCTCCTCGAAGTAGCGCCGCTCCCAGGCGTCGCGGGCGTTGCGGTAGCCTCCCTCGTCGCCGTGCTCCCCCTCCCCGCCCGGGCTCCGGAGCTCGGGGGGCAGGTCCTCGAGGGTGACGGCCTCCCCGCGCGCCAGCAGGAGCGCCCGCTCCAGCGCGTGCTCCAGCTCGCGCACGTTGCCGGGCCAGGCGTGGTCGAGGATCGCCTTCATCGCCGCGGCGTCGGGCTGCAGGGGCGGCCGGCCCAGCCGGGCGGCGTGCTTCTTCACCAGGTGCTCGAGGAGCAGCGGGATGTCCTCGCGCCGCTCGCGCAGCGGCGGCAGCCGCACCGGCACCACCCGGATGCGGAAGTAGAGGTCCTCGCGGAAGCGCCCCTCGGCCACCGCCTTCTTCAGGTCCTCGTTGGTGGCGCACACCACCCGCACGTCCGCCTGGCGCGCCTTGCGGCTGCCCACCGGGATGTACTCGCCGTCCTGCAGCACCCGGAGCATCTTGGGCTGGAGGGTGGCCGGCAGCAGCCCGATCTCGTCGAGGAACAGGGTGCCGCCCTCGGCCTCGGCGAAGAAGCCGGCCCGGGCCTGCTCGGCGCCGCTGAAGGCCCCCTTCTCGTGGCCGAACAGCTCCGACTCGGCCAGGTTCTCGGGGATGGCGCTCATGTTCAGGGCCAGGTAGGGGCCGGCCCGCCGCCGCGACATCCCGTGGACGGCGCGGGCCACCATGTCCTTGCCGGTGCCGCTCTCCCCCTCGATGAGGATGGGCACGTCGGAGGGGGCCACCCGCTCCAGGATCGAGACCACCTCGCGCATCGCCGCCGAGCGCCCGACGATGCCGTGGGTCGAGAAGGTGCCGTCCAGCGCCCCCTTCAGCCGCAGGTTCTCGCGCTTCAGCGATCCGTGCTCCACCGCCCGGGTGACGAGCAGCTCCAGCTCCTCCGGCTCGAAGGGCTTCTTGAGGTAGTCGAAGGCGCCGGCCTTCATGGCCTCCACCGCCGTCTCCACCGAGGCGAAGGCGGTGACGATCACCACCGGCAGGTCGGGGACCTTCTGCTTGAAGCGGCGCAGCCCCTCCATGCCGTCGATGTCCGGCATGCGCAGGTCGGTGACCACGCAGTCGAAGTCGGCCCGGTCCAGCGCCGGCAGGGCCTCGGCCACGCCGCCGAAGTCGTAGACGTCGAAGCTCCGGGACAGGGCGCGCTTCACCATGGCGCGCGCCGAGTCCAGGTCGTCGATGACCATCACCTTGGGCTTCATGCCTTCCCCCCCGCGCCGGGCAGGCGAACCCGGAAGAGCGCCCCCGCGCCCGGCCGGCTCTCCACCTCCACCGTCCCGCCGTGGGTCTCGGCCGCCTGGCGCACGATGGCCAGGCCCAGGCCGGTGCCCGCCGCCTTGGTGGTGAAGAACGGCTCGAAGACGTGCTGCTGGACCTCGGGGTCGATGCCCGGCCCGGTGTCCCGGAACTCCACCGCCACCGCGTCGCCGTCGCGCCGCAGCCGGACCTCGAGGCGGCCGCCGCCGGGCTGCATCGCCTGGATGGCGTTCACGCAGAGGTTCAGGAAGGCCTGGCGCAGCATCTCGGCGTCGGCGTTCACCTCGGGAAGGCCCGGGTCCACCTGGACGTGGGTCTCGATCCCGGCCTGGGCGGCGGCCGGCCCGACCACCTCCACCGCCTCGCGCAGCACCGGCTCGATCGACTGGGCCTGGGCCCGGGTGTCCCGGGAGCGGGCGAAGACCAGGAAGCGCTCCAGCAGCGCGGCGGCGCGCTTGGTCTCGCGCTTCACCGCCTCCAGGTCGGGCCGGTTGGGGTGGCCCTCGGGCAGCTCCCGCAGCGCCACCCCGGCGTAGCCGCGGATGACGTTCAGGGAGTTGCCCAGCTCGTGGGCGAAGCCGGCCGCGATCCCGCCCAGGGTCGCCAGCCGGTCGGCGCGCAGCACCTCGCGGGTCTTCTGCTGCACCCGCGCCTCCAGCTCGGCGATGAGCCGCTCGTTCTCGTCGCGGCGCGCCTTGAGCCGGGCGCTGAGCCGGTTGAAGGACACCACCAGGTCGGCCAGCTCCCGGTCGCCCGGGACCGGCAGCTGCAGCCCCCGCTCGCCGTCGGCGAGCTGCTCCGAGGCCCGCACCACCCGGGTGATGGAGCGGGCGATGCCGGCGAAGAGCAGCGCCGAGAAGGCCTGGCCGATGAGGATCCACAGGCCCGCCACCGCGGCCGAGCTCCAGGCCAGGCGGCGGGCCGAGCCCACCACCTCCTCGTGCTTGAAATCCACGCGCACCGCGCCGACCAGCTCGCCGTCGCGCAGCACCGGGGCGCTGGCCACGATGCCCTCGGCCTGCACCAGCCGCAGCAGCGCCTGCACCGGCGACTCGGCCGGGGCGAACGCGCCGGGCATCCCGTCGGGGCAGCGCTCGTGGCCGCCGGGCGTCCCGGCGCAGGCCACCAGGCGGCCGGAGCGGTCCACCACCCAGGCGCGGACCAGCGGCGCGCCGGCCACCAGCCGGCGCAGCATGGGCTCGAGCGCCTCCCGGGCCTCGGGCCGGGCCCCGTCGGGCCCGACGAAGCGCGAGGCGCCGGCCGCCACGCTGCCGGCCAGGGTCGCGCCCTCGCGGTAGAGCAGCTCCTGGCCGCGCTGCAGCTCGCGCCACAGGGCCACCGCCGTCACCCCCATGGTGGAGAAGACCGTGACCCCGGCCATCAGCATGAAGAGCTTGAGCCGCAGCGTCACTTCAGCCCCTCCCGGTCCACCGCGTCGAGGACCACCTTGGGCCGCGGCGGCGGCAGCGGGTCGCCGGCCCCGTGGAAGCCGTGGCAGGTGGCGCAGCGCTTCCCCTGGGCGTGGGAAGCCTGCCCCTGGTGGCAGGCGGCGCAGTGGCCGTCGCCCACCCGCCAGGTGTGGGCGGCGTGGCAGGAGAGGCACTTCTGGTGGCCGCGGGCGGCGTGCAGCCCGGCCCGGGGGACGCCGGCGTGGCACTTCAGGCAGGGCACCTGCCCGGCGGCGGTGGCGGCGTGCGGGTGGTGGCAGGCGGCGCAGTCGAACTGCATGGGGGCCGAGTCGGAGAAGCGGCCCGGGGCCACGCCGTTCTCGCGGTGGCAGCGCAGGCAGTCGGCCCGGGAGATCGG
>JAJZTO010000108.1 GCA_021848865.1 Myxococcales bacterium | reverse complement strand
CGGGGCCACCTCCTCCGCCACCGCCGCGTAGCCGTCCTGGCGCGCCGCCTCCACCCGGGCGGCCAGCCACTCCAGGGCGCCGCGCCAGCCCTCGGGGACGCCGTCGCGCAGCCCCTCGAGCCAGTGGAGCAGCACCTCGGCGTCGCGGGCCGGGCCGGTGGCGCGGGAGAGCCGGCCCAGCCGCTTCCGGTCCTGGTCGCGCACCACCCCGGCCAGCGCCGGGCCCCAGGCGCGCAGCGCCGAGCGCAGCCGCCGCAGCGCCACCCGCAGGTCGTGCAGCGCCTCGGCGTCGCCGTGCTTCCCGACGCGCCGCGTGGCCTCCTCGGCGGTGGCGCAGAGCGCCAGCGCCACCACCCGCGCCCCCTCGCCCGGCGTTCGGTCCAGCGTCCCGGTGTCGAGCCGCATCCTCGTCCCTCCGTCGGCGCGGCCATGATGGCCGGAGCGGGGCTCCCGGGGCAACGCGCCCCCGCGGTCAGCGCGGGACCCAGCGGGTCCAGAGCCGCGCCAGCTCCTTCCCGTCCTCCTCGCGCACCACCGCGTGGCGGAAGTCCCGCTCCCCGGCGGGGACGGCGCGCGAGAGGATGGCGCTGCCGTACCGGCACTCGGCGAGGTAGTGGGTCTCGAGCGCCGCCAGCCGGCAGGTGCGCCAGACCTCCTCCGGCACCGCCTCCAGCGCCCAGGCGAGGTAGCTGGCGTTGGTGACGTGCTGGTTGGCGTCGATGTCCAGGTAGCGGATGGAGAAGCGCCGCTCCCGCCCCCCCTCCCCGGCCGCCTCCAGCCGGTCGGCCGGCGGCGCCACCGAGCGCGGCGGCCGCTCGCGGAAGCGCTGGTCCAGCACCCGGTCGAGCCGCACCGGGCGGCGCCGCGCCAGGTCCATGACGAACCAGACGGTCGAGGCCCGCGCCACCTCCTCGCCGCCCCGGCTGACCACGAAGTCGCGCAGCGCCGCCACGCCGTCGGCGCCGGAGGGCCAGGTCTCGATCTCCAGCCGGTCGCCGGACCGGACCGGCGCGGCCGCCTCGAGCCGCTGGCGCCCGAGCACCCAGGCCAGGCCGCGGGCGCGCAGCGCCTCGATGCCCACGCCCAGCGCCTCGGCGTGGTGGCCGGCGATCTCCTGGAGGTACCCGGCCAGCGCCGGCGCGGTGAGCAGGCCGAAGGCGTCGGCGTCGGAGGCGTGGACCGGGAAGGGCTCGCGCAGCGGCTCCATGCGCGTTCCAGGAGAGCACGGGGGCCGGGGGCCGTCCACGCCGCGGCGGCCGCGCCGGCTGGCGTGGGCCCCCCGGCGATGGTACGACCCGTCCCCATGGCGCCGGAGCGGACCAGGTGAGCGGCCGACGCGTCTTCGCGTGGGCGGCGGCGGTGCTCCTCGGCGCGGGAGCGATCTGGTACGCGGCCGAGCCCGCGACCCGGGCCCGGCTGGTCCGGCGCCCGACGCCGCGCGGCCCGCCCGACCCCTGGGGCGGCCCCCTGGTCCCCGCCCCCCTCATCTCCCGCGGCCGGCCGGTCTTCACCTCGCCGCCCGTGCCGGCCTGGCGCGGCAAGTCGCTCACCGACGGCGTCTACCGCGCCGGGACCTGGGACGGCGGCTTCCCGACGCCGGAGAAGCCGGCCTGGGCGGCCGTCGACCTGGGCCGCGGCCCGACCCGGATCCTGGTGAGCTGGACCTCCTCGCACAACCACGACTGGGACGAGCGCTTCTACGGCGCCCCGGCCGACTACCGCATCGAGACCTCGGCCGACAGCACCGACGGCGCTGACGGGACCTGGCGGGTGGCGGTCTCGGTGACCGACAACCCGGTCCGCACCCGCGCCCACGCCGTCGACTTCGCCGGCCGGCGCTGGGTGAGGATGGTCGTCACCCGGCTCCCCGCCAAGGTGAACGAGTGGGGGCTGCACCTCGACCAGATCGACGTCCACGACCTCTCCGAGGGCGGCAACGACGTCTGGGTGTTCCTCGGCGACAGCATCACCGCCGCCGTCTTCGACCGCGCCGCGCCGCGCAACCCGAGCTTCGCGATGGACGTGGCCCGCCGCCACCCGGCCTACTTCCCGGCGATGATCGAGGCGGGCAAGGGGGCGATGCACACCGCCGAGGCGGTGGCCTTCACCGACCGGGTGCTCGCGCTGAACCCCGACGCCAAGGTGGTGGCCATCGGCATCGGCTCCAACGACTGGGATCCGGTGGCCTACGAGCGGGACCTCGGCGCCATCATCCGCAAGGTGCGCGCCGCCGGGAAGATCGCCATGGTGGCCCGGATGCCCTGGCGCTCCGACTCCGGCCCGCAGGACTTCCAGGCCCGCCTGAACGTGGTGGTGGACAAGCTCACCCGGGACCTCGGGCTGCTGCCGGGCCCGGACCTCTACGCCTGGACCCACGCCCATCCCGAGCGCCTCACCGACCACCTCCACACCGACGACGCCGGCTCGGCGGCCGTCTCCCGGCTCTGGGCCGAGGCGGCCGACCCGCTCTACGAGTGACCCGCTCAGGGCCCGAACAGCTCCGAGCCCGAGACCCAGGAGGCCTGCGCGAACCCGCCCACGAAGCGCACCTCGGCCACGTCGAGCCGCCACAGGCCGAAGTCCAGCGCCAGCCAGGCGCCGGCCTTCGGGTGGCGCTGGAGGAAGCGGGCCCGGCCGTCCTCGGCCTCGGGCCCGCCGATCTCCACCAGCTGGCCGATGAGCGCGGCGCGGGGCGCCTGCTGCGGATCCTCGGCCCCGGGCGCGGCCACCAGCAGGCAGGCCCGGGGGTCGGCCCGGAGGTTCCGGGTGTGCTGGGCCAGCGCCGAGAGCAGGAGCAGCGGCTGGCCGCGGGCCGCCTGCGCGAAGGGCACGACCGAGCCCAGCGGATAGCCCTCGGGTTTCGTGGAGATGGTGGAGAGGACGCCGAAGCGGGCTTCGAAGAGGAGCCGTCGGACCACCTCGACCCGCTCGCCCCTCGCCACCCCCGGCTCCTTGCCGCCCTGCACCATGGCCCGTCCTCCGCCCCTCGAACGCGGCGAATCCTAGCGCCGGCCGCTCCGGCGCACACCAACTGTTTGTGTGGGGCGGGGTCAGGCTTGGCCCCCCCGCGACGGGCTGCTACGGTGTGGCAATGCGCCGCACCTCACGATCCCCGGCCCTGCCGGTCGCCGCCCTGCTCGCGCTCCTGGCGCCGGCCCTGGGCGCCGCCTTCTCGCACGTGGCCGAGGGCGATCTCGTCGTCGACCGCGAGATGCCGACCCTGGACGGCGGCCGCGCCCGGCTGCTCGGCCACGCCCGGGCCAGCGTCTTCGTCTTCTTCCGCCCGAACCAGGACCACTCGCAGCAGGTGCTCGCGCAGCTGGCGCAGCTGGAGAAGGAGCTGACGGGCCGGCCGGTCCGCTTCGTGGCCGTCACCTCCGACACCTACGACCGCGCCGAGGTGCGGGCGCTGGTGCAGGCCACCGGCCTCCGCATGCCGGTGCTCATCGACGTCGGGGACGCGCTCTACGGCGAGCTGGGCGTGGCGCTGCACCCGGTGGTGGGCATCACCGGCGCCGACCACCGGCTCTCCGGGTACCAGCACTTCCTCAAGATCAACATGCTGGACGCGGTGCGGGGCCGGGTCCTGGTGGCGCTGGGCGAGATCCCTCCCTCGGCGCTGGCGGCCATCCTGAACCCGCCGGCCGCGGCCAACGTCGATCCCTCCTCGGCGGCGGCCCACCGCCGGCTCAAGCTGGCCCGCATGCTGCTCGACCACGGCCACGCCGACAAGGCGGCGGAGAGCGCCCAGGCCGCGGTGCGGGAGTCCCCGGACTGGGCCGCGGCCCACGCGCTGCTCGCCGAGGCGCTGTCCGCGGCCGGCCGCTGCACGGAGTCGGCCGCGGCGCTGGCGGCGGCGCGGAAGCTCGACCCGGGCGCGCCCGCGCCGAAGGGCACCTGCCAGCCGGCCGCGGGCCGGTAGGGCGCGCCGGCCGCCGGTCAGGCGAGGGCGCGGATCGCCGCCGCCACCACCGCGTAGTGGCAGAGCGCGGCGCCGATCACCATCGCGTGGAACACCTCGTGGTAACCGAAGATCCGCGGCGCCGGATCGGGCCGGCGCGTCGCGTAGACCACCGCGCCCAGCGTGTAGAGGGCCCCGCCGGCGGCCAGCAGCGCCAGCCCGCCGTCGCCGACGACGCCGCGCAGCCGGGGCAGCACCGGGACGATCACCCAGCCCAGCGCCACGTAGACCGCGGCCACCAGCGGCTTGGGGGCGCGCACCCACAGCACCGACTGGGCCACCCCGGCCACGGCGCCGCTCCAGACCACCACCAGCAGCGTCAGGCCGGTCCGGCCGCCGAGCAGCAGGCACATCGGCGTGTAGGTCCCGGCGATGAGCAGGAAGATGGCCGAGTGGTCGAGCCGCCGCATCCAGGCCCGTCCCCGCGGGGCCCAGGTGGGCCGGTGGTAGAGCGCGCTCACCGCGAAGAGCGCGAAGAGGCTGGCGCCGTAGACGTGTGCCGCGGCCCGGGCCGCCGGGTTCGGCGCCGCGGCGGCCAGGACCCACCACCCGGCCAGGGCCGCGAACGCGGCGATCTCGTGGGAGACGCCGCGCAGCAGCGGCTTCCCGTTGGCGAGGACCTCGTGGCGCGGCGCGCTGCCCATGGCACACCTCCGGTGCATCCCCCAGGCTAGCCGCGCCGCGTCACGCCTCTGTCACGGCCCGCGCTCCATCGCCGCCGCGGTCGTCCTCTCCCGCCACTTCCCGGGGCGCAGCGGGCCGCGGAGCACCCCGGCGGCGAGCGCGGCGAGGCGGGTGGTGGCCACCGCCGCGACGCCCCGCGCCCCGGGTAGAATCGCCGCATGCCCGAGCGCCAGCCCTCCAGCCGTTCCTGCTTCGTCTGCGGCCGCGACAACCCGCTGGGCCTCCGGGCCCGCTGGCTCTCCGACCGCGCCGCCCGGGAGGTGCGCTGCACCCTCGAGATCCCCGAGCCCTTCAACGGCTACCCCGGGATCGTCCACGGCGGCATCGTCACCGCGCTGCTCGACGAGGCCATGGCCCGCACCCTGCTCCTCGACGGCGGCTTCGAGGACCTGCTGGTCACCGGCCGCATGGAGGTGGCCTTCCGCGCCACCACCCCCACCGGGAAGCCGGTCACCGTGGTGGCGCGGCTCGGGAAGCGCTCCGCCTCGCGGGCCCGGGCCGAGGCCGAGCTGCGGCTCGCCGACGGGACGGTCACCGCCCGCGCCGAGGCGCTGATGATCCGCCCGCCGGCCGACGTCGCCGCCGCCTGGCAGGCGGAGCGCGCCCACTGGCGGGTGGACCAGGACTGACTCAGTCGGCGATGGAGCGCTTCCAGGCCGGCCGCTCCCGGAGACGGGCGCAGTAGGCCTCCAGGGCCGGGAACCCGGCCAGCGCCCGCAGCGACCGGCCCCAGAGCAGGCAGGAGCCGACCACCACGTCGGCGACGCTGAAGGCGTCGCCGAGCAGGTAGGGATCCTCCTTCAGGACCCGCTCCAGCGGCCCGGCCGCCGCCACGAAGAGGCGCTGGGCGTCGGCGACCCGGCCGGCGTCCCGCTCCGCCTCGGGCCTCCTCGCCTCCGCCGAGAGCTGGACCAGCGGCGGCTCCAGCTCGGTCATGGCGTAGAAGAGCCACTGGTAGAGGAGCGCCCGCGCCGGGGTCCCGGCCCGGGGCAGGAGCAGGCCCTCGCGCTCGGCGAGCCAGAGGCAGATGGCCGCCGACTCGAAGATCCGCACCGGCCCGTCCTCCAGGACCGGCACGTGGCCCAGCGGCTGCCGCGCCAGGTGCTCGGCCGACCGGGTCTCCCCCCTCGACGGATCGAGCCGGGCCAGCTCGTAGGGCAGGCCCAGCTCCTCCAGCACCCAGCGGGGCCGCGAGGACCGGGTCTTCGGGACGTACCAGAGCTTCAGCGCCATCGTTCTCCTCCTGTCGCGGGCGCGTCGCGCCTCGCTGTCGTCGACCTTCCCCCGTCCAGGTGCCCACGCTCCGTTCGGCCTCCGCCGCCCGGCCGGTCAGCTCCGGTTCTACACGGAGGAGCGGCCTCGCGGCGACCCCCGCGTCACCCCCGCTTCAGCTTCGCCAGCCGGATGAGGGCCCGGTCGCGCTGCCGCAACCGCTCCGCCACCGGCCGCCCGGCGTGGTCGAGGAGCCCCCGGCCGGTCTTGGCCCCCAGGTCGCCCCGGGCCACGGCGGCGCGCAGCGCCTCGGGCGCCCGCCGCGCGGTCGACAGCTCCGGCGCCAGGTTGTCGAGGACGCGCTGCCAGGTGTCGAGCCCGCCCAGGTCGGCCGTCTCGACGGGGCCGACGAAGGGCCAGCGGAAGCCGGGCCCCTCCGTCACCACCGCGTCCACGTCCTCGGGCGTGGCCACGCCCAGCTCCACCAGGTGGAAGGCCTCGCGCACCAGCGCGGCCTGCAGCCGGTTGGCGACGAAGCCCGGCACCTCCCGGCGCAGCCGCACCGGCCGCTTGCCCAGCCGGCGCATGGTCTCCAGCACCCGCTCCACGGTGGCGGGGGGCATCGCCGGGTGCGGCACCACCTCGACCAGCGGCACCAGCTGGGCCGGGTTGAAGAAGTGGAGGATGACCATGCGCCCGGGGTGCCGGGCCCGGCGGGACAGCTGGCTCACCGGCAGGGTCGAGGTGTTGGAGGCCAGGATCGCCTCCGCCTCCACCACCCGCTCGACGCGGTCGAAGAGGTCAAGCTTGGCCTCCAGCACCTCGGGGATGGCCTCCACCACCATCTCCGCCCCGGCCAGCGCCGTGTCCAGGTCGGTGGTGGGCCGCACCCGGGCGCGCGCCCCGGCGGCGTCGGCCGGGGAGATCACCCCCTCCTCGGCGAGCAGCGCCAGGCTCTCCTCCAGCGCCCGCAGCCCCGCCGCGAGCCGCCCCTCGTCGGCGTCCTGCAGCCGCACCAGGACGCCGGCCTGCGCGAAGAGCTGCGCGATCCCGTGCCCCATCACCCCCGCCCCCACCACCGCCGCGCTCCGCACCATCGTGGGCTCCCTTCGTGGTCCGTCCCCGACCATACCGCGCCAACGCCGCGGTTGAATCACGGGCCGGGCTCTGCGACCCTGCGCCAGCATCGTTCCCCCTGCCCTCCCCGAGGAGACCCATGTTCCGCGCCATCCTGATCGACAAGACGGCCACCGGCTCCGAGGCCCGGCTCGCCAGCCTCGACGAGGCCCGGCTCCCCGAGGGCGAGGTCACCGTCCGGGTGGAGTTCTCCACCCTGAACTACAAGGACGCCCTGGCCATCACCGGCAAGAGCCCGGTGGTGCGCAAGTTCCCCATGGTCGCCGGCATCGACCTCGCCGGCACCGTGGAGCACAGCACCAGCGCCGAGTGGAAGCCGGGCGACCGGGTGGTGCTGAACGGGAACGGCCTGGGGGAGAGCCACTGGGGCGGGCTGGCGCAGCGGGCCCGGGTGCCGGGCGCCTGGCTGGTGCCGCTGCCGGCCGCCTTCACCACCCGCCAGGCCATGTCCATCGGCACCGCCGGCTACACCGCCATGCTCTGCGTCCTGGCGCTGGAGCGGCACGGCCTGAAGCCGGGCGCCGGCGAGGTGCTGGTCACCGGGGCCAGCGGGGGCGTGGGCAGCGTGGCGGTGGCGCTGCTCTCCCGGCTGGGCCACGCGGTGGTGGCCTCCACCGGCCGCCCCGGCGAGGCCGCCTGGCTCAAGGCGCTGGGCGCCGCCGAGGTGGTGGACCGGGCCGCCCTCTCCGCGCCGGGCAAGCCGTTGCAGAAGGAGCGCTGGGCGGCGGTGGTGGACTCGGTGGGCAGCCACACCCTGGCCAACGCCTGCGCCCAGATCAAGTACCGCGGCGCGGCGGCCGCCTGCGGCCTGGCCCAGGGGATGGACTTCCCCGCCAGCGTCGCCCCCTTCATCCTCCGCGGCGTGACCCTTTACGGCGTCGACAGCGTCATGGCCCCGCGCGAGCTGCGTCGCGAGGCCTGGACGCGGCTGGCGAAGGACCTGGAGCCGGCGCGGCTGGAGTCGCTGACCCAGGCCATCGGCCTGGAGCAGAGCCTGGGGGCCGCCGCCGACCTGCTCGCCGGGAAGGTCCGCGGCCGGCTGGTCGTGGACGTGAACGGCTGATGGAGGAGCGGCGCGAGGCGGCGCGCCGGGCGCTGCGGCTCTCCGACGAGGCGCTCCTCGCCGCGTGCCGGGAGGAGTTCTTCGTCGGGGGCGGCCCCGGCGGCCAGCACCGGAACAAGACCGCCTCGGCGGTCCGGCTGTTCCACCCCGCCACCGGCCTCCTCGTCA
>JAJZTO010000107.1 GCA_021848865.1 Myxococcales bacterium | reverse complement strand
AGGATCGGCATGATCTTGCTGCGCAGGGTCTTGTGCAGACCCTGGCCGGTATAGCCGCCAGTGGCGATGACGACGGCGCGGGCGCGCACGGTGCCGCCGGGCGTGCGCACCCGAAACACGTTTCCCTGACGCTCGATATTCAAAACCGGGCTGGCCGGATGCACCTTCGCCCCGGCGGCGCGGGCGGCGCGCAGATAGCCGAAGGCGAGCTTGGCGGGATTGACCCCGGTGCCCAGCGGCTCATGCAGCGCCCCCACCGCCTCGGCCCGGCTCCCCCTCGCCGCGAGCGCCCGCGCCAGGCCGTACCATCCGGAGACGTGGCGGGGCGCCATGGCCACCAGGGCGCGGAAGGTCGCGATCGCCTCGTCGAGGCGACCCGCCGCCGCGTAGGTCGTTCCGAGGGCAAGCGCCGCGGCGTCGTATCCAGGCTTCGCCTCGATCGCCTTCCGGAGGTCCCGGATGGCTTCCTCGACGCGACCCTCGGCGGCGTGAAGCTGGCCGAGGGCGAGCCAGGCGGGGGCGTGGCCCGGATCGGCCTCCAGCGCGCGCCGGTACGCGGCCTCGGCGGCGTCCCGCCGCCCCTGGGCCTCCTGAAGCTTGCCGAGGGCCGTCCAGGCGGTGTCGAAGTCGGGCCGGAGGGCGAGCGCCTTCTGGAGCGCGCCCCTGGCCCGGGCGGTTTCGCCCGCCGCCGCTTCCAGCGCGGCGAGGTTGACGTACGCCTCGGGGTAGTCGCCCTTGGCGGCCGCGATCGCGTCGAGGTAGCCCTTCCGCGCTTCCGGCCGCCGCCGTTCCCGGTCGGCGACCAGCGCGGCCAGGAACCTGTGCTCGGGCACGTCGGGGCCGTCGGCGAGGAGCCGGTCCGCCTCGTGCCGCGCCCGCGGGAAGTCCCGGGCCTTCAGCGCCAGGTGCACCAGGCGCTTGCGAACGTATCGATAGCGCGGGTCGAGGCGGAGGGCGTGGTCATAGGCCTCCAGCGCGAGCGCGGCGTCGCCCGAGCGCTCGCGGGCGCGGCCCAGCGTTCCGTACACGCCCGCCACGTCCGGCGCGAGCTCGGCGGTGCGCTGGGCGATCTGGAGGGCGCGCGGGACGTCCTCCTTCTTCTCGGTGGCGAGCCAGGCGCGCGCGATCGAGAGCCGCACCCCGGCGCGCGCCGGGGCGAACTGGATGGCCCGCTCGAAGGACCGCTCCGCGTCCCCCCGGCGATCGGAGTCCAGGTAGGCCGCGCCGAGCGCCACCAGCGCGCGCGCCCGCTCCTCGTTCGAGCCCGACTCGGCCGCGGCGCCGAGCAGCGAGATGGCCTCCTCGTGCGCGCCGGTCTTGCGCAGGAGGTTGCCGAGCGCGAGGCGGGCGGCGCGATACGCGGGGCGGAGCGAGAGGGCCCGGCGCAGGTCCCGCTCCGCGCCGGCCCTGTCGCCGAGCTTCCACCGGGCCTTCCCGAGCCAGAGCGCCGTGCGCGCCGTGGGCCGGAGCGCGTCCGCCCGCAGGAGGTGCGGCAGCGCTTCCTTGGGCTTCCCCGCGACCAGCGTCCAGTGGCCGAGCTCCCCGTGGAGCACGGCGGAGCCCCGGTCCTTCGCGAGCGCCTGCCGGTACAGCGCGATCGCCTCCTGGAACTGGGCGCGGAGCGCCGCGACCCGGGCCCGCGCGTGCAGCTCCGAGAGCGCCGCCCCGTCCGTGCCCGGCTCGTCTCCCGCCGGCGCCGCGTCGTCGTCCTCGCTCCCCGCCGTGCTCTCGTCGTGGATGGCGACGCGGATGGTCTCGTTGCCGCGGCGCCCCGCCCACTGCTGGAGCGCCATCGCGCCGGCGAGGAGCGCCCCGAGGCCGACGAGCATCGGCCACAGCCGGTCCACGACCAGGCGGCTCATGCGACTCCCGCGCGCGCCATCGCCTCGCCGAGCCCCACGCCGTTCACGTTCTGGATCTCCAGGCCGGGGCGCGCGTTGATCTCCAGGACGAGCGGCCCGCGCTCCCGGTCGATCACCACGTCCACTCCCAGGTATCCGAGGGGGACCGCGGCGCTGGCGCGACGGGCCACCTCCAGCACCTCGGGCCACCCCGGCAGCTCGAGCCCCAGGAGCGGAGCCCCGGACTCGGGGTGGCGGGCGACCGACACGCCGCGGTGCACCGCCCTGAAGGTGCGGCCGGTCGCGAGGTCCACCGCGATCCCCAGGCCGCCCTGGTGCAGGTTCGCGCGCCCCCCCGACTGGGCGGTGGGGACGCGGATCATGGACATCACGGGAACCGCCCGGAGCGTGACGATCCGGACGTCGCAGAGCCCGTCGGCCCACAGCCCCGCGAACAGCGGGTGCGGCACGACGCGCCGCTCGACGAAGGCGCGATCCTCGAGCTGGTTCGAGTGGACCCCGAAGACGATGTCGGCGAGGTGCCGCTGGAGGCCGGTCGTCGTCAGCGCCGATCCCCCGGCACGCGACCACGAGCCGTCCTCGCGCCACTCGCCGACGACGATGATGCCCACGCCGCCGGCCCCGTTGCCCGGCTTCACCACGAAGTTCGACCGCCCCAGCAGGCCCTCCACCGTTCCCGGGACGGCGTACAGGCCGTCGCAGACCGCGAGCGTCTCCGGCACCGGGACGCCCGCCGCCGCGAAGCGCTCCTTGGCGAGGAGCTTGTCGTCCGCGAGCGGGTAGTCGCGCCGGGCGTTGTTCGGGTACACGAGGGTCAGGTTCCTTCGATTGATGCCGACCATCCGGCCGCGGCGGTCCAGGAACCCGCGCAGGCGGGCTCGCGCCTCGGAGAGGAGCCTCACGGGCCGCCCCCCCTGAACAGGAGGCCGCGGAAGCGCAGGTACTCCGAGAGCCGCACCCCCACCCAGCGGCCGAGGAAGACGTTCGCGGCGACGACGAGGAAGAGCACCTCGGGGAAGCCGATGAGCAGCACCTGCAGCGCCAGCGAATTCATCACCACGTACGCGGCGAGCATCACGGCCAGCGTCCCCGCGAGCTCCTTCCCCGCCATCCTCCCGCCGTGCTCGGTGAGCGAGAGGTAGAAGCGCTCCGCGCAGATCGCCAGGACCGCGATCGGGAAGAACGTCGCGTTCGCGAGAGAGCGCGCGCCGAACCGCTCGGCCACCATCGCGATGACGAGCAGCGCGAACACCACCCCGGCGAGGAGAATCGCCAGCGTGGGCGAGTGGAGGAGCTCGAGGCGCTGGAGCCCCCAGCGCGTCACGGCGACCGCGCCGACCACCAGGAGCACGACGAGGACTCCCCACCCGGCCCCGGTGCCGCCCGCCGCCGCGGCGAGGAGCGCCGGGAGGAACGTGCCGAAGGTGGGCATCCCGATCACGTTCCGGAACAGGACCACCACCAGCGCGCCCACCGGCAGCATCAGGATCGTGCGGAGGAGCGTGAAGGGAAGGTGCAGGCGCTCGAAGAGCCCCCAGACGTTGAAGACGGTGAAGGACGCCTTGGCCTTGGGGGACGGGACCAGCACCGCGCGCGACTCGAACCGGTAGTCGAAGTTGATCTCGGCGGTGTGCCGGAAGATCGTCTCGTCGCCGCGGTAGAGGGTGAGATAGTGCTGCGGCAGCTCGGCGAAGTGGTGGTTGGTCGGGCAGAACGGGACCCAGTGACCGGCGACGTACGCCTCGACCCACTGGTGCGAGGTCTTCTTCGGCCCACCGGCCAGGATGAGCCCGCCGACGAGCCGGGCCGGGATCCCCGCCGCTCGCGCGAGCGCCACGAAGAGCCGGCTCTTCCCGTTGCAGCTCCCCTCCCCCAGCCGGAGGGCGGACACGGCGTCGGTGGTCCCCTTGAACGGGCGCGGGGCGAGCGCGGAGGTGGCGTCGTAGATCCGCCGGAGACGCTCGAGGACGGTCCCGGTGTCACCGCCGATGCGCCGCAGCGCCGCGCGAACCTCGGGCGCGTCGACCTGGATCTCCTTTTCCGGGCGGAGCTGCGTCGCCACGGACGGGGCATAGGACGGGGGCACCGCGAGCTCGGGGGGGATGGCGAACACCATCCGGTGCGACAGGACCTTGAACGAATGGCGAATCTCGGCGCGATCCGGGACCTCCGCCCCGGCCCAGGTCGCGACGCGATTCGGCCCCTGGACCTGCTGCGAGAGGTGCAGGCCCGAGGAGACATCGCGCTCCTCGGAGACGACCTGATGCGCGTCGTTCGACGGAAGGAACGTCCGGATCCGCACGTCCCCGCCGTGGCCGTCGAACTGCAGCACGTAGGCCACCTCGTACTGGGTGACGGGCAGGACGTCCACCAGCGAGTATCCCAGGGCGCGGAGCTTGTACGCGATCAGGCCGAGCGGAACCGCGACCAGGAGCGCGATCGCCAGGGCGACCCTGCGGGAATCGGAGAGACGCATGCACACGGTTCCGCGCAGAGGGATTCCCCACGCCGAATCGGCATATTACTACCAGCGCGGACCGCTTGCGATGTCGCAGGCCGCCCGACGATCGCGCACATCGGGGTTGGGAGGTCACCTTGCCGAATGGAGGATCCGCACCGATGACCCCTTCCCCCGACGACGACCTCGCGCCCCCCGCCCCCCACCGCATCCCGGCGGGCGTGTGGGTCCTCGGCGGCGTCAGCCTCCTCATGGACGTCTCCTCCGAGATGATCCACGGCCTGCTGCCCCTGTTCCTCGTCACCACGCTCGGCGCCAGCCCCCTCGCGGTCGGCGTCATCGAGGGGCTGGCCGAGTCCACCGCGCTCGTCGTCAAGGTCTTCTCCGGGGCGCTCAGCGACCGCCTGGGCCGGCGCAAGGGGCTGGCGGTGCTCGGCTACGCGCTGGGCGCGGCGTCGAAGCCGCTCTTCGCCCTGGCGTCGACGGTGGGGCTGGTGCTCGGGGCCCGCCTGCTGGACCGCGCGGGCAAGGGGGTGCGCGGCGCCCCGCGCGACGCGCTGGTCGCCGACCTCACGCCTCCGGCGGTCCGCGGGGCGGCCTTCGGCCTGCGCCAGTCGCTCGACACCGTGGGCGCCTTCCTCGGCCCGCTCCTCGCGACCGGGCTCATGCTGCTGTGGGCCGACGACTTCCGGCGGGTGTTCTGGGTCGCCGTGCTCCCCGCGGTGCTGTCGGTCGCGCTCCTCCAGCTCGGGCTCCGCGAGCCGGCGCACCCCCGGGGTGGGCGCCGCGCCGGCCCGATCCGCCCGGGGGGCCTGAAGCGCCTCGGCGCCGCGTACTGGTGGGTGGTCGCCGTCGGCGCGGTGTTCACGCTGGCCCGGTTCAGCGAGGCCTTCCTGGTGCTGCGCGCCCGGCAGGGCGGCGTGCCGCTGGCGCTGGTCCCGCTGGTGCTGGTGGCGATGAACGCGGTCTACGCGCTCACCGCCTATCCCTTCGGCAAGCTCTCGGATCGCGTGAGCCACACCCGGCTGCTGGCGTCCGGGCTGGTGGTCCTCGTCGCCGCCGACCTGGTGCTGGCCCTGGACGGCCGCTGGGGCGTCGTGCTCGCCGGCGTGGCGCTCTGGGGCGTGCACATGGGCATGACCCAGGGGCTGCTGGCCACCCTGGTGGCCGACACCGCACCCGCCGACCTGCGCGGCACCGCCTACGGGTTCTTCAACCTGGTGAGCGGGATCGCCATGCTCGTCGCCAGCGCCCTGGCCGGGCTGCTGTGGGACCGGATGGGCCCGTCCTCCACCTTCCACGCCGGGGCGATCTTCTGCGCGATCGCGCTCCTCGGGCTGGCGTGGCGACCCGTCGGCCGGGCGGCGCGCCCCTGAGGAGCCGCCCCGGCCTGGGCCGCGTGCGCGCCTCCTCCCCGCGCTTCTGCTAGGTTCCGGGGATGAAGCTGGTCGCCCTCTCGCGCGCCCCGGCGGACCCCGACGCGGCGGCGAGGACGCTGGCCGGGGCGTCGGCGCTGGCGCTGGCCGAGGCACGCATGCGCCTGGCGCGCGAGCCGCCGGCCCTCCTGGCGCGGCTGGAGCCGGACCGCGCCGACGCGCTCGTCGCCTCGCTGCGAGCGGCCGGGCTGGCGGCGCTGGCGCTCGCCGACCGCGCCCCCACCGATCGGGACCGCACCGTCGCCCGCGCCTTCTCCCTCGACCCGGCCGGCCTCGCCTGCACGCCCCGGTTCGGGGAGCCGCTGCAGGTCGCCTGGGGCGACGTGCTGGCCGTCCTCCGCGGGCTGCGCGCCACGCGCTCCGACACCGAGAAGACCGTGGTGACGAAGCGCTTCTCGGTCGGCACCGCGGTCGCGACCGGGGGGCTGGCGATGACCCGCAAGGAGTCGAGGACGGAGCGCTCCACGGCCGAGTCCACCGAGCAGGTGATCCTCGTCTACGCGCGCGACGGCCGCGTGGCCGCGCTCGCGGAGCGCGAGCTGGACTTCTCCTGCCTGGGGCCGGGCATGCAGCCCTCCAGCACCGCCAACATGGTCGAGCTGGCGCGGCGCCTGCGCGAGCGGGCGCCGGCGGCGTTCCACGACGACCGCCTGCTGCGCCTCGGCCGGCGGCCGCTGCCGTTCGTGGCCGGCGGCGAGTCGACCTCCCGGACGGCGACGACCACGGCGACGCGCGCCGACACCGGCGGCGCCCTCGATCTGCTCGCCGAGGCGATGCGGCAGGCGCTGGTGGCCGGGCTGCTCCCCTGACGGCCGCCGTCCGGCCCGCCGCGGGCGCGCCCCCGGCGGGGAGCGCGACCGGGAGGCCTGCTCAGGACTCGGCCTTCTCGATCCCCGAGGTGTACATCTTCCAGAGCAGCTGAAGCCCCGGCCGCCGCTCGCCGAACCGGACCGGGGAGGCGTCGCGCATCTCCGCGAGCCGGCGCGCGAGGTTCCGGTGGCGCACCTGGGAGACCAGGATGCGCTTGCGCTGATCGACGCGCGCCGCGCGCGAGCTCTTCCGCGGGAGGCGGCCGGCACGGGCGAGCCGGGCGTCCCAGGCCGCGAGCTCCTGCTCCAGCGCGTCGAGGTACCGGTCCCTGGCGTCGGCGCCGGCCTCGGCGCCCGGCGGGCCGAAGACCGCCGGCGGCGCGGGCGTCAGGGCCGGGTGGGCGGCGGTCCGCCTCAGGCGGCCGTCCGCGCCAGCGACTCGGCGCGCTCCAGGAGCCCACGCAGCTCCGGGCTGGGCTCGCGGGTGCGATCCCCGTGCCGGACGGCCCGCCGCACCTGGCTCACGGCCTGTGCCAGATCGGTGTTGCCGGGACCGCGGTGCACGAGGAACGCCTCGAGCTTGCGGATGCGCTCCTTCAACTCGCGGAACGTATCGTTCAAGGCGTCCTCCACGACGGGGTGAGCACCACCTATAGGCCCATTTCCCCCGGGGCGCCAGGCGGGTTCCGCGGCGCCGCCGCGCGCGCGCGCCAGCCGGCCGTTGCCCCAGGGCCTATCGCCCACCCCGCGAAGGGCGTAGAAGAGGACCGCACCAACCCGCGCCGACCTCCGTTCACTCCGAGCGGTCGCTGACTGCGAAGGAGCGACGATGAGCAGCCTGTCGAAGGGGGCCCTGGTCCAGCACGCCTCGCTGGGCCTCGGCAAGGTGGTCGCCGTCGAGGCCAACGCGGTCCACGTCTTCTTTCCCGGCAGCGACCGGCGCCAGGCCGCGAAGCTTCGCTGGCCGCTGGCGAGCCCGCTGCTGCGCACCGAGGGGCTGGCGCGCGACGCCTGGCTCGAGGGGCTCTCCTCCTTCGCGATGGACCCGGCCAGCGGGCGCTACGCGCTCGCGGAGAACTGGCTGAGCCACGACGACGCGGTCGCCGAGTTCCTGGCGCACTCCCCGGGGGGCTTCGCCGCCGCGACGCGGAGCGGGCGGCCCGCCCGCTGGCGCGCCGTCGCGGCCGCGTGGACGGCGCGGCTCGGGGACGGCCAGGGCGAGGCGCTCCTCGCCGACGGGAACCTCCCGGAGCTGGTGCGGCGCTTCCGGGAGGCCGAGCGCCTCGTCTCGCGCATCCCCGCGACGCTGGAGGACGGGGGGCTGCGCCAGGCCCTCGCCAGCCCGGACGCCGCCCGCGCCTGGTTCGAGGCGCTCTTCGACGTCCTGGCCACCGCGGTCCCCGGGCGCGCCCGCTTCGAGAGGCTGTTCGCCGCCTCCTCCGGCCTCGGCGCGCCGGCCGGCGGCGCCTGGCCGCTGGCCACGGTGTTCCCGTTCCTCGCCCACCCGGGCCGGGAGGTGTTCCTCCTCCCCCGGACCGCCCGGGCCGCCGCCGAACGGCTCGGCTGCGACCTGCGGTACGACGCCGATCCCAACTGGACCACCTACGCGACGCTCCGGGACTTCGCCGTGCGCCTCCTCGACCGGCTGCGGCCGATGGGCGCCGCCGAC
>JAJZTO010000106.1 GCA_021848865.1 Myxococcales bacterium | reverse complement strand
CCCTCGCTCGCCCCCCTGTTCCGCGCCCGCGGCCGCGCCGCCCACCGCGACCCCGTGGCGGCGCTCCGGGCCCGGCAGGAGGGGGCCCTCGCCGACCGGGTGGCGGCGCTGCGGGCCGAGCGGGCCGCCGCCGGGGAGGAGGAGGCCTGGCGCGCCGCCGACGCGGCCGCCCGGGTCCGCGGGCCCGACGGCGAGCTGCCCCTCTCCGAGGCGCTGCTGCGCCTGCCGCGCGAGCGGGACCGCGACCGGCGGAGGGCGCTGGGCCGGGCCGCCGGCGAGGCGCTGGCGGCAGCCTCGCCGCACCGCGAGGCGGCGGCGGAGCTGCGGGCCCGGGCCCGCGCCGAGGGCGGGCTCACGCCGGACTGGGACGCGGTGGTCGCGGCCGACGGCCTGCTCGCCGCCACCGACGACGCCTGGCGGGACCTGCTCGGCTGGCTGGCGCGCCAGGAGGGGCTCCTCCCCCGCCCCCGCGGCGACCTCGACCGCGGCGACCTGCTCTTCCTCCTCGCCCTGCCCGGCCTCGACGGCCTGTTCCCGGCGGGGATGCTGCCCCTGGCGCTGCGCGACACGCTGGCGCCGCTGCGGCTCGACCTCTCCCGCATCCGGGTGGACGACGCCGGCCGGCCGGGGCGCTGGCCCGGGGCCCACGCCGCCGGCCCCCGCGTCTGCCTGCGGCGCCAGGGGGGCGTCGCCGACTGGGAGGGGCTCCTCGGGGCGGCGGGGCGGGCGCTGGCCGCGGCGCTCGGGCCCCGTCCCCACGCCCGGGAGCCGGCCCTGCCCTTCACCCTGGGTGCGCTGCTCTCGGACCTGCTCCTCGACCCGGGCTGGCTGTCGCGCCGCCTGGGGGCGGACCGGAAGGAGCTCGCCGACCTGGTGCGGCTGCTCTCGCTGCGGCGGCTCTTCGCCCTGCGCTGCGCCGCCGCCTCGCTGCGGGTGGCCGCCGAGGTGGAGCGGGGGACGAGCGGGGCCGCCTGGCGCGCGGCGCACCGGGAGGCGCTGTCGCTCGCCACCCTGGCCGCCTGGCCGGACGGGCTCGCCGCGCGCGACGCCGACGGGCCCGGGGCGCTGGCCCTGCTGCGGGGCGCGGCCCGCGCCGAGCGGCTGCGCGCCGCCTGGGTGGAGCGGTACGACGAGGACTGGTGGCGCAACCCGAAGGCGGCCGACGCGGTGGCCGGGCTGCTGGCGGGCGGGGGGACGGGCGGCGGTACGGGCGACGAGCCGGCGCTGGGGCTCGCCGGAGAGGCGCTGGTGAGGCGGATGCAGTAGGGCCCGGGGCCCCTTCAGCTCCGCTTGCGGAGGGCCCGGACGATCTTCTCCTTCGTCCGGGAGTCGCGCGGGGCGGCCCGGGGCCGGGCCGACGGGGCGTGGGGGCGCAGGTGGAGGAAGGCCTCGATCTCGAAGGCCAGCAGCTCCAGCTCGGCGTCGGTTCCCTCGAGCACCTTGCGCTCGAGCCGGGCCGTCCGGGGGAGGGCCGCGCCCAGCCGCATGCGCATGGCCTGCTCCTCCTCGGCGCCGAGCTCCGGCGCCGGGCCGCGGCGCAGCGCGGCCTGGACCGCGCTCTCGGTGACCACCGCCGTCTTCTTGCCTTCCATGCGCGCTGGACCTCGCTTCCGGGCGAACCGCCCGGGGCTCGAGGGCCATCGTAGGGCGGGGAGGGGGCCTGTCCACTTTCTCGCCCGGGAGCCCATCGAAGCCCTTCGCGTGCGCCGGCCGATCAGGTTAACTCCGGGATCTGACGTTCCACGGGAGGCCCCATGTACTCCGGGAACCTGGTCGAGGACGACGCGCGCATCGGGGAGATCGTCCGCAAGGCACGGCGGGTGGCGGTCCTGGGCATCAAGACGGCCGAGGCCTCCGACCAGGCCTCCTACTACGTGCCCGAGTACCTCCAGCGCCAGGGCGTCGAGATCGTCCCCATCCCCGTCTACTACCCGGAGGCCACCGAGATCCTGGGCCGGCCCGTCTACCGCCGCTGCGTGGACGTGCCGGGGCCGGTGGACGTCCTCGACGTCTTCCGGCGGCCCCGGGACATCCCCGCCCACCTCGCCGACATCCTGGCGATGCGGCCGCCCTGCGTCTGGTTCCAGCTCGGCATCCGCCACGACGCGGCGGCCGAGACCCTGGCCCGCGCCGGGATCCTGGTGGTGCAGGACCGCTGCCTGAAGGTGGAGTGGGCCAGGTTCGCAGCCGGGTGACGGGCCCCGACGGGGTGTGACGGGGATCACGCGCCGCCGCCAGCACCCCTGATACCCTGTCGGCAGGATCCTGGAAGCCGCGAGGAGCCGCGATGATCAAGTGCTTCGTCAACGTCCCGGCCAACGTCGGCAGCGCCGCCGACTGGAAGCTCGGCAAGCGTGAGATGCGCGGCACCCTCGTCCCGGTGGTGGCGGAGTCCGACGCCTTCGGCAACCACGTCTGCATCGCCGAGTTCTGGGTGGAGCCGGTGGGGAGCAAGAACACCGCGGCGAAGTGGCTCGCGGCCGGGGCCCGGGCTCGGATGACGAAGAAGCTGGCCATCAACTTCACCGACAAGTTCCGCTCCACGCTCGCCCTGCCCCACGTGGGCGGCGACCGGTACAAGGTGAAGGTGGCCAAGCGCGGCGACAAGGGCAACGCCCTGGAGACCGAGGTCTTCGAGACGTGGCGGCGCATCTACATCAGCGTCCACCACATGAACGACGTGGCGCTCAAGCTCTTCAAGCGGATGAAGCCCAAGGTCGAGGAGGTCTTCAAGAAGGCCTTCGTCGACGTGAAGTGGGAGCCGGCGTCGTCCACGAAGACGCTGGTGGACGAGCCCTACACCCCGGCCGACGTCGTCCACCTTCCGCACCTCTACGACGCGGCGAAGTCCCGGCTCACCCGCAAGCCGCTCCACATGCGGCTGCTCATCGTCACCGACATCTTCGACAAGTCCACCTGGCGGTACAGGAAGAACGTCGGGAAGGCGGACCTCGCCAAGGGAGACTACCTCCTCTCCACCGACTGGCCCCTGGGCTTCCGGAAGGGCGACATCGGCTGCGCCAACGCCTGGGTCAGGACCGGCCCCGCCGATCCCTGGGTCGAGGTCACGGAGCACGTCCGGAAGGAGTCCGACCGGAAGCTCCGCCTCCACCTCCACCGCAACCCGAGGGTGTGGAAGGACCTCAAGGACGGGAACACCCTCCGGCTGATCGTCGACACCCGGGAGCGCGACCACGGGTTCTGCGGCTACAGCCTGGACAATTTCTGCGTGGTCCGCTCCAAGGAGGCGGGCGGCCTGGTCACCGTCCTCCAGACCTTCACCCACGAGGTGGGCCACTCCCTCGGGCAGGTGGTGGACAAGGAGGACGTCCACGACGCGGCCACCGGGAACCGCACCGGTCGGGAGGCCAACGCGAACTGGCACGGCGACGACCACGGAGGCCAGGGGCCCCACTGCCACTTCCACGCCACCCGCGTGACCTCCACCCGCACCACCAGCGGCTTCAGCTACGCCGCCGGTGCGGGCGACCTGTGCACGATGTTCTTCCGGGACGACAACCAGGTGGAGAAGCAGGGGGCCTTCTGCGCCGAGTGCGAGCCGCGCCTGAAGCGCACCGACCTCTCCCCCGCGGCCATGCAGGGCGGGCGCCGCACCACCTGGCCCACGCACCCATCCCCGAACTGGGACCACTACTCCTGAGGCGGGCGTGGGCGCGCTCCCCTTCACGGTTCCCTCGCTCCTGACCTTCGAGCCCGCCGAGGGCTCGCCGGAGCCCGGCGACAGCGGGCTTCTCCTCGCCGGTCACGGCGCCACCTTCTCCGGCGGCCGGCTCCGGCTGGACCTCCGGCTCGCCTGGAGCTTCCCGGCCCGGTGGGCCTCCACCTTCCAGCGGCTCACCGACGCGGTGGTCCTGGTGGTCGAGGACGCGGGCGCGGGCGCCGCCGTCGCCCTGCGCGCCGTCGATCCCCACAAGAAGTACACCGAGCGGGAAGGACCGAACTGGCGCGGCCCCCCGCCGCCGGAGCTTCCGGCCGAGCCCGTCCCGGACCGCCCCGCCGAGGAGCCGCTGCCCGACGCGCAGGAGGAGCAGGCCGCCGCCGCGGCGGAGGCCGGCGGCGCGGACGAGGGGCCGCCGGGCGAGCCCTCCGGCGACGAGGCCGGCTGGATGAGCGTGCCCGCGGAGCTGGAGACGGCGCCGCCGCCGTGGGCGGGCCCCAGCGTCTTCGTCACCGCGCGCCTCCACGGCCACGTCTCCAACACCCTGGCCCTGGAGCTGGGTCCCGGCGGCGTGGTGGCCTCCAGCTTCCTCTGGGGGAAGCCCTGGGAGCCGGCCCGGCACGCGGCCGGCGAGCCGCCCGCCGAGGTGCCGCGCCCCCCGCCGGGGAAGACGGCGCTGGAGCTGGCGCCGCGCGAGGGCGGCCCGCCGGGCGCAGGCGCGCTGGAGGCCCGGCTCAGGCTCGCGCCCGCCGAGCTGGCGGCCGGCGGCCCCGAGGCCTGGCTCCGCTCGGTCTTCGTCACCGCGGTCCTCCGGGGCGACCAGCTCCCCGTGGCGGCGAGCTGGCTCGGGGACCGGCTGGCCCTCCGCGACGACCTGCCCCCGGGCGGCGAGGCCCGGCTGCCCTTCGCGCTGCGCGACCTCTTCGCCGGGCCGCTGCCCTCCGGCACCTGGGACGTCCAGGTCTCCGCGCGCCACCACCGCTCGCCCATCCTGGAGGTCACGCTGCCATGATCGCCTTCCTGGTGATGGCCTCCGCGGTCATGGGACCCGGCGGCGGGGGACCTCCTCCCTGGGAGCAGCCCGCCTGGCGCGACTTCAAGGCGGCCTGGGACGCCGTCCGGAGCGCCCGGGAGGCGGCGGCCGTCGAGGCCGTGGCCGACCGGATCCTGGACCTGGAGGACGCCCTGGCCCGGCTGCTCCCGCCGGAGGAGGCCCGCCGGCTCGCCGGGGCGCTGGAGACGCGCGCGGAGTGGCGGCGGGCCGCGGTGGATCCGCCCCGCGGCAAGCCGGCCCGCCCGGACTGGCCGGCGCAGCTCCGCGAGGGGATGACGGCCCTGGACCGGGAGCACGCCGCCCTGGAGGGGCTGCGCCGCCGGGGCTGGAGGGACCCCTGGATCGAGGCGGTGCTGGCCGCCGACGCCGCCCACCTCGCCGCCACGGTGCGCGACGAGGCCTGCGTCGTGGAGCGCGAGGGGAAGGGGAAGGAGAAGCTGGTCCGCGAGGCGCGGCGGCTCCTGGGGCGGGTGCGCCCCGGCCTGCCCGACCTCCCCGGAGCGAAGTAGCCGGCGAGCTACTTCTCCTCCTCCGGCTCCACCTTCTTCAGGCTGTAGTCCTTGGTGGTCTCGGCCTGGTGCATCATGGGCAGCGCCACCAGCGGCGCCTGGACCAGCGGGAAGGGCGGGGTGTTGGTGGGGCCGCCGGCCGAGCTCTTGTTGAGCCCCATGATGTCGGCCAGCCGGGGGACGTTCTTCCCCTCCACCTGGACGTCGAAGCTGTAGAGCATGAACTCGGCCTTCCCCTTGACCTGGCTGGTCACCACGCCGCCGACGCTGCCCGCCTCGTCGCCGGAGCTCTGGGAGAAGACCGAGCCCTTCAGCATGATGGGGTTGCCGTCCATCTTCACGGTGGTGCTGCCCTGGCTCGTGTCCTGGGACTGGGCGATGTTCGGATACGGGATGGGGATGGGCCCGGCCGGCGGCGCGGGGGTCTTGCACACGTCCGGGAAGCCCATGCACATCCCGCCGCTGTCCTTGTGGACCACGGTGCGGAAGTTCACGTTGATGGTGGCGGGCATGGTTCCTCCGGCTCTCCCGATCCTGGTCTCCCGTCGGCCCCGGCGCTAGGCCCCCGGACGGAGCACGGCGGCGGCGCGCTCCCCGTCGTCCGAGCCCACCCAGAGCAGGGCGGCGGGGGCCGGGGCGTGGCCCCGGGCGAAGGCGTGGCAGGCGCAGGCGGCGAGCAGCAGGGGCATGGCCGTGCCCACCTCGCCGATGCAGTCGGCGGGGTGGGTCAGCGTCTCCACCACCGGGAGGTCGGGGGAGAGCCGCACCTGCGCCAGCGTCCACTCCCGGGCCGGGTAGGCCTCGCCGTTCATGTTGCAGAGCATCCAGCGGCCCACCGGGCCGTCCGGCCCCTGGAGCAGGGGGCGGATGGCGTCGGCCAGGCCGCGGCCGCTGCTCCACCGCTCGCCGGTCACCGGGTCGCGCTCCCGGCCGAAGCTCGGGCCGCCCACGAGCCCCAGGGGTCGCTGCCGCCGCCGGGCCGCGGCCTGGGCAGGCTCCAGCACCAGCGCCGCGCCGGCCTCGCCGGGCAGGAAGCCGTCGGGGTTGCGCCGGCTGCGGATGCGCCAGGCCAGGTCCAGCGCGGCGAGCCGGCCGGCGTCGAGGTAGCTGTCGGCCGCCAGCACCAGGCACCGGTCCACCCGCCCGGCGGCGAGCAGCGCCCGGGCCGCCTCGACGGCGCGGAGGGCGCCCGCCGGTCCGGCCTCCACGACGTGCTGCACCCCCCAGTCCGGGACGCCGGCGCGGCGGCAGAGGCGGGGGAGGAGCGCCCTGCCCGGCCCCCACCCCGCCATGGCCGGCTCGGGGGCCGGGAGGGCCAGGAGCAGCGCCGTCCGCGCCAGGTCGGCGCGCGCCAGCGCGGCCGCCGAGACGGCGCGCTGCAGGGCCGCGGCGGCCAGGAGCTCGAGCCGCTCCGGGCCTTCCACCTCCGCGGGGAGCGTCGGCACCCGGCCGGCGATGACCGGCTCCGGGTCGCCTCCCTCGTCGCCGGCGGGTCCCTCCGGCGGCAGGCAGAAGCAGGACTCCAGCTCCTGGAGGCGGCTCACGCCGGCGTGGAGGGCCGCGCAGGCCGCCGCCGCGTCGAGCCCCACCGGCGAGATCACCGCCAGGGCGGTGACGGCGAGCTCCACCGCGGGGGGACGCGGCGCGGCGGTCACGGCCGGGCCTCCCGCTCGACGAGCACCGCCTCGATCTGCATGAACCGGCGCGGGCAGGGGAAGGAAGCGCGCCAGGTGAGCGACACCCGCTTCCGGTCCGGCTCCACCACCACCAGCTCCAGCCGCGGCCGGTGCACCGAGCGCTGGCCCCGCACCCAGGCCGTGACCGAGAGCGCCATCCGCGGCAGGTCGAAGGAGAGGTCGCCGTCCGGCGCGGCCCCCACCACCGCCACGCGCTCCCCGCCCTGGAGGTGCGGCCGGGCCACCAGCTCCGGCGTGGCGGCGCTGTGGTGGGCCTCGTCGAAGTCCGTGGGCAGGAGCGGGAAGCGCTGCTTCATCCAGGCCTCGTCGTAGGTGCCGGCGAGGCGGCGGCGCGGCTCCCAGCTCGGCCCGATGAAGCCGGGGCAGGCGGGCGGGGGGCGGGTGTTCCAGGCGGTGATGAGCTGCCGGACGTCCTCCAGGTTGGGGAGCGCCAGCCCCTCCAGCCGCTCGCGGTTCCCGTGGGCCGAGAAGCCGGTGCCCACCGGGTTCCGGAGGTCCACCGCCGGCTTGCCGGGGTTGGACTCGTCCAGGCCGCCGTAGGCCCGCTCCCAGACCAGGGGGATCTTCTCGAACTCCACCGGCGGCGAGGCCACCCAGCCCAGCGCCGCCCGGGTCCACTTCCGGTCGCCGAAGACGCGGAGCACCTTGCGCACCGGGCCCACCTGGATGCCGACGTCCACCTGCCGTCCCCGGCCGCCCTTCGGGTAGGCGTGGCCCAGGAGCGCCACGTCGGTGCCGGTCTTGGCCGGTCCCAGGTCGGAGGCGTAGCGGATGCCGGTGACGGCCGGATCGCCGCCGTGCTGGTCCCCCTCCCAGAGCGGCACCTGCTCGGCGGCCACCTCCAGCCCGCCGCCCGGGACGATGGTGAAGGTGCCCTTCACCGAGACGTGGGCATGGTCCACGCCCTCCCGGTCCACCGAGGGTGCGATGCCGGCGGGGAAGGGCGTGCGGTTGGCGATCTCGAGCACGGCCTCACACCCCCTTCGCCAGGGCCTGGAAGGGCCGGCCCAGATCGACGGCGCCGAGGCCGCCGGCGGGGAGCGCCTGCTCCCGCGCCCAGCGGCGCGTGGGGATCCGGAGGGCGCCGCGGCTGCGGATCTCCAGCTCCAGGGCCAGCGCGTGGCGCCGCCGCATGGGACCGCCGGAGAGCGCCGCGGCCACCGTGGCGGCGGTGCGGGGCCGCCCGCCCAGCAGCCGGGCGGCCGGGTCGAGCCCGGGCCGCGTGCGCTCCCACCAGGAGCGGACCGCGACGGGGTCGGGCCGCGGCAGGTCGTCCTCGGCGGAGCCGGCCAGGTCGGCGGCGAGGTCCTC
>JAJZTO010000105.1 GCA_021848865.1 Myxococcales bacterium | reverse complement strand
TCCCCCGCTCCCGCTCCTCCGGCGCCTTGTCGATCTGGTCGTAGGCCATGAAGCTGGCCATCCCCTTCGCCGCCGCCACCTTGGTGATGGCCGCCGTCAGCGTGGTCTTCCCGTGATCCACGTGACCGATCGTTCCCACGTTCACGTGGGGCTTCGTGCGCTCGAACTTCTCCTTGGACATGTGCGATCTCCTTCCGGTGCTCGACTAGCGGGCCGCAGCCACGCCCTTGGCCTTCGAGATGATGGTCTCGGCGATGTTGTTGGGGACCTGCGCGTAGTGCGCGAACTGCATGGTGTAGGTGGCGCGCCCCTGGGTCTTGGAGCGCAGGTCGGTGGCGTAGCCGAACATGTCGGCCAGCGGCACCTGGGCGGTGATCACCTGGGCGCCGGCGCGCGGCTCCATGCCCTGGATCTTGCCGCGGCGGCTGTTCAGGTCGCCGATGACGTCGCCCATGTAGCTCTCGGGCGTCACCACCTCGACGTCCATGATGGGCTCGAGGAGGATGGGCTTGGCCTTCTCGCAGCCGGCCTTGAAGCCCATCGAGCCGGCGATCTTGAAGGCCATCTCGGACGAGTCGACGTCGTGGTAGCTGCCGTCGAAGACCTCGACCTTGACGTCCACCATCGGGAAGCCGGCCAGGACGCCGCCCTGCATGGCCTCCTCGATGCCCTTCTCGATGGGGTTGATGAACTCCTTGGGGATCGAGCCGCCCACCGTCTCGTTCTCGAAGACGAAGCCGGTCCCGGGCGGCTGCGGGTGCAGGCGCAGCCAGCAGTGGCCGTACTGGCCGCGGCCGCCGGTCTGCCGCACGAACTTGCCTTCCGACTCCACCACCTTGGTGATGGTCTCGCGGTAGGCGACCTGCGGCTTGCCGACGTTGGCCTCGACCTTGAACTCGCGGAACATGCGGTCCACCAGGATCTCCAGGTGGAGCTCGCCCATGCCGGAGATGATGGTCTGGCCGGTCTCCTCGTCGGTGCGGACGCGGAAGGACGGGTCCTCCATCTGCAGCCGGTTCAGCGCCAGGCCCATCTTGTCGGAGTCGCCCTTGGTCTTGGGCTCGATGGCCACCGAGATCACCGGCTCGGGGAACTCCATCCGCTCCAGGATGACCCTGGAGTCCTCGTCGCAGAGGGTGTCGCCGGTGGTGGTCTGGCGCAGCCCGACCGCCGCCGCGATGTCGCCGGCGAGGACTTCCTTGATCTCCTCGCGCTTGTTGGCGTGCATCTGCAGCAGCCGGCCGATGCGCTCCTTCTTGTCCTTGGTGGCGTTGTAGACGTGCGAGCCGGCCTCGAGCTTGCCCGAGTAGACCCGGAAGAAGGTGAGGTTGCCGACGAACGGGTCGTTCATCAGCTTGAAGGCCAGCGCCGCGAAGGGCTCGCCGTCGGCGGTGTGGCGCACCACCTCGACGCCCTTGGCGTCGACGCCCTTCACCGGCGGGACGTCCATCGGGCCCGGCAGGTAGTCCACCACCGCGTCCAGGATCTGCTGGACGCCCTTGTTCTTGAAGGCGGTCCCGCAGATCACCGGGAAGAACTTCATGGCGATGGTGCCGCCGCGGATGCCGCGCTTCACCTCGTCGTTGCTGAGGGCGACGCCGTCCAGGAACTTCGCCATCAGCTCGTCGTCCACCTCGGCGACGGCCTCCTCGAGGGCGGCCCGGTACTCCCGGGCCTGCTCCACCAGGTCGGCGGGGATGTCGATCTCCTGGTACTTCGCCCCCATGGTCTCGTCGTCGAAGGTGATGCCCTTCATCTTGACGAGGTCCACCATGCCGCGGAACTTGTCCTCGCGGCCGATGGGGAGCTGCAGCGGCAGGGGCTTGGCGCCCAGCTTCTCGCGGATGGTGTCCACCGACATGAAGAAGTCGGCGCCGATCCGGTCCATCTTGTTGATGAAGCAGACGCGGGGGACGTGGTACTTGTCGGCCTGGCGCCACACCGTCTCGGACTGGGGCTCGACGCCGTTCACCGCGTCGAAGACCGCGCAGGCGCCGTCGAGGACGCGCAGGCTGCGCTCCACCTCGATGGTGAAGTCCACGTGGCCGGGGGTGTCGATGATGTTGATGCGGTGATCGCGCCAGAAGGCGGTGGTGGCGGCGGAGGTGATGGTGATGCCGCGCTCCCGCTCCTGCTCCATCCAGTCCATGACGGTGGTGCCTTCATGGACCTCGCCGATCTTGTGGGTGACGCCGGTGTAGAAGAGGATCCGCTCGGTCGTGGTGGTCTTGCCGGCATCGATGTGCGCCATGATGCCGATGTTTCGGTAGCGCTCGAGGGGAGTCGTACGGGCCATCTTCTCTTCTCTCTTCTTCCTTCGACGTGGTGAGGCGAACCCTGTGCGGCACCGCCGCGGCGAACCATCCGGACCGAGCTGTCACAGAGCTGCGGACTTCCTGGCCGACCGAGCCGGCCCTCTCCTGCTTCCTCTCCTCGTCTACCAGCGATAATGGGCGAAGGCCTTGTTGGCCTCGGCCATCTTGTGGGTGTCCTCGCGCTTCTTCACCGCGTTCCCGCGGTTGTTGGCGGCGTCGATGATCTCGCCGGCCAGCTTCTCCACCATGGTCTTCTCGCCGCGGCCCCGGCTGTACTCGATGAGCCAGCGCATCGCCAGCGCCACGCGGCGGTCCTGGCGGACCTCGACGGGAACCTGGTAGGTGGCGCCGCCGACGCGGCGGCTCTTCACCTCGACCACCGGCTTCACGTTGTCGAGCGCCTTCTTGAAGACCTTGAGCGGGTCGTCCTTCAGCTTGTTCTCCACCTGGGCGAAGGCGCCGTAGCAGATCGACTCGCCGGTGGACTTCTTGCCCTTGCGCATCAGGCTGTTGATGAACTTGGCCACCACCCGGTCCTGGAACTTCGGGTCCGGGAGGATCTTGCGCTTCTCGACTTCGCGGCGACGAGGCATCGAATCCCTCAGCTCGGGCGCTTGGCGCCGTACTTGGAGCGGCCCTGCTTGCGGCCCTGGACGCCCACGGCGTCGAGGGTGCCGCGGATGATGTGGTAGCGCACGCCGGGGAGGTCCTTGACGCGCCCCCCGCGGATGAGCACCACCGAGTGCTCCTGCAGGTTGTGGCCGACGCCGGGGATGTAGCTGGTCACCTCGAAGCCGTTGGTGAGGCGGACGCGGGCCACCTTGCGGAGGGCCGAGTTCGGCTTCTTGGGCGTGGTGGTGTAGACGCGCGTGCAGACGCCGCGCTTCTGCGGCGACTCCTTGAGCGCAGGAGCCTTCTTCTTCGTCTGGAGCTTCTCGCGCCCTTTGCGCACGAGCTGGCTGATCGTCGGCATGCGGTGACCGAAGCCCTCGTTCCGGCAACAGAAACGCCCCTCGATGAGCCCCGGGGGCGCGGTGGAATAACCCTTCTCGATGAAGGGGCGCGCATTATACGGATGCGCCCCAAGGTGTCAAGGGCTTCCGGCACTTCCGCCGGATCCGGCACCTCCGACACCGCTCTCGCGCACGACCCAGCCGCGAGCGGGGCAGGAAATAGCGGAAATGCCGCCACGCCACAAGCCCCTACCCTTCTTTTTTCTCACTCCTTTGCCCGGCTCGCCGCGACCGCCTCGACCAGCCGCCGCATCGCCGTCGAGATGGCCAATCCCTCCAGCGCGGAGGGAGCGACCCAGCGCATGCCCGGCACCGCTCTCCCCGTGCCCGGCACCGGGTGAAGCACCGGGTGAAGTGCCCGGACCGCCGGGACCGCCGTGCCCGGCACCGGGTGAAGTGCCCGGATTTCATAGGCAACGAGGCGCAGCCGCCTGTGGGTGAGCTCCCGCTCCACCGCCGCGACCTCACGGCCGACCGCCGCGCGGATCCCGAGCTCCTCCCGAAGGGCGCGCCGCAGCGCGGCGCGGGGAGACGCGGCTCCGTCGAGGACCGCCCCCGGCAGCTCCCAGAGCCCCCCCAGCAGGCCGCGCGAGGCGCGGCGGACGAGCAGCAGCTCCTCGCCGCGAAAGAGGGCCGCGCAGGCGACCCGGAGCGCGGTCGGCGCGGGGCGGCGCCGCGGGGCCGGGAGCTCGTGCTCCTTCCCGGCCCGGCGGGCCTCGCAGAGCGGCTCCACCGGGCACCGGGCGCAGGCCGGCGCGCGACCGCACACCGTCGCTCCCAGCTCCATGAGCGCCTGGTTCCAGTCCCCGGGCCGTCCGTCCGGCACCAGCCGCTCCGCGATCCGGCGGATCCGCTCGCGGGCCGCGCGCTCCTGGAGCGGCCGCTCGACGCCGAACAGCCGGGCCAGCACGCGCGCCGCGTTCCCGTCCACCGCCGGCGCCGGCACGCCGAAGGCGATGCTCGCCACCGCCCCGGCGGTGTACGGCCCGAAGCCGGGGAGCGCGCGCAGCGCGGCCAGCGTGCCGGGCAGCCCGCCGTGGCGCGCCACCGCCTCGCGGGCCGCGGCGAGGAGGTTGCGGCCCCGCGCGTAGTAGCCGAGCCCGGCCCACAGCCCCAGCACCTCCTCCTCGCCCGCCGCCGCGAGCGCGGGAAGCGTCGGGAAGGCCTCGAGGAAGCGCCGGTAGTAGGGGATCACCGCCTCGACCCGGGTCTGCTGCAGCATCACCTCCGCCAGCCAGGCGCGGTAGGGATCGGCCTTCCCCTGCGGCGCGCGCCAGGGCAGGTCGCGCCGGGCGGCGTCGTACCAGGCGAGCAGGCGCCGCCGGAGCGCGGCGGCGCGCGCCGGCGGGACGGCGGAGGCCGCCCGGGCCGCGCCGCGGCGGCGTGCCGTCACCGGCGCTTCGAGGCCTTGCGCCTCGGCCGGGCCCGCGCGGCCTTCCCCTTCGCGGCCCGGCGCGACGCCGGCCGGGCCGCCTTCCTCTCCGCCCGCGCCGGCGCCGCCGACCGGTGGCAGACCGCCTCGATCGGATGGCCGTCCGGGTCGAAGACGAAGGCGGCGTAGTAGTTCGGGTGGTAGTCGGGCCGCAGGCCGGGCGCGCCGTTGTCGGCCGCGCCCGCGCCCAGCGCCGCGGCGTGGAAGGCGTCCACCGCGGGCCGATCGGCCGCGACGAAGGCGATGTGCATGGGCTGGGTCGGGACCTCGCCCTGCTTCAGCCAGAAGGCGGGCTTGCCGGGCAGGCCGAGCCCGAGCACGCCCTCGAACTCCATGCGGACGGCGTAGCCCAGCGGCGCCAGGGCCGCGTCGTAGAAGCTCCTGCTGCGCGCCAGATCGCGGACGGTCAACGTCAGGTGGTCGATCATGGGACCGAGCCTACCGCCCCGCGCCGGCGCTGGGAGCCCCCCGCGCGGGCCCCTCGCCGGACGGGGCCCGCTCCCGGGCTACTTCAGCCGCCTCTCGCAGGCCGCCCAGTCGACGTTCTTGAAGAAGGCGTCCACGTACTTGGCCCGCTCGGTGGCCTGGTAGTCCCGCATGAAGGCGTGCTCCCAGCCGTCCAGCGCCAGGATGGGGGTGAACCCGGCCGGATTGCCGTCGTTGTGCAGCGTGATCCAGTGGTTGGAGAGCCAGCCGGTCGTCGGGTCCTGGTAGAGGACCACCCACCCCACCCCCGGCATCCCGGCGATGGCCCGGAAGTCGGCGAGCCAGGTCTCGTACTTCCCGAAGGAGGCCTCGATGGCCTTGCGGAGCTTCCCCCCCACCGGCGGCTCGGCCTGGGCGCCGGGCGCCAGGTTCCCGAAGTAGTACTCGTGGAGGATCATGCCGTTGTACTCGAAGCCCATCCGGCGGGTGAGCTCGGCGTAGACCGGGTCGGCCCCCGAGGCCTTCCCCTCGCTGCAGAACCCGTTGAGCTTCTCGGTGAGGGCGTTGGTCCGCTTCACGTAGCCGGCGTAGAGCTTGAGGTGCTCGGTGACCTGCGCGTCGCTGATGCCGGCCAGCCCCTTCACCCGGGAGAAGTCCTTCTCCGCGTACTTCTTCACGTCTGCCATGGTGGTTCCTCCGCGCGGCCGCGCCGGGCCGGATGGTCGTCGATTTGCGCCCAGATATGTGGGCACCCTTCCCGGGGGTCAAGGAACCAAATAGGTTGGTCCGATGCCCAGGCGCGCGTCACCCCGCCGGCGCGCCCTGCCGCTCGCCGCGCTGCTCCTCCTGCTGGCGGCCGGCGCCATCGCCCTCCCCTTCGCCGTCACCCCCTCGGCCGCGCCCCTGCTGCGCCAGAACCCCCGCACCACCGCCCTCCTCGAGCAGCGCCGCGCCGAGGCCCGGGCCCGCGGCCGTCCCTACCGCCCGGCCCTCACCTGGGTCCCGCTCGACCGCATCGCCCCGCGGCTCGCCGAGGCGGTGGTCCTCTCCGAGGACGCCGCCTTCTGGACCCACTCCGGCATCGACTGGCACGAGACCCGGGCGGCCGCGGAGCAGGCGCTGGAGCGGGGCCGCCTGGGGCGGGGCGCCTCCACCATCACCCAGCAGCTCGCCAAGAACCTGTGGCTCGGCACCGAACGCAGCCTGTGGCGCAAGGCGCGCGAGGCGGCGCTGGCGGTGAAGCTGGAGCGGGCGCTGCCGAAGCGGCGCATCCTCGCGCTCTACCTGAACGTGGTGGAGTGGGCCGACGGCGTCTTCGGCGCCGAGGCCGCGGCCCGGCACTGGTTCGGCGTGCCGGCGCGCGATCTCTCCACGGCCCAGGCGGTGGTGCTCGCCTCGATGCTCCCGGCCCCGCGCCGCGCCGACCTGGCGCGCCCGCCGCGCTGGCTGGCGCGCCGCTCGCGCCGCCTGCTCGACCGGCTGCTGGCGGTGCACCGCATCGACCCCGCGGAGCACGCCGCCGCCGCCGCCGAGCTGGACCGGATGCTCGCCGGGCCCGGCGCGGCCGCCGGCGGCGACGAGGAGCCGCCGGAGGAGGAGGAGCCCGGCCCCGCCCCGGAGGGCGACCCGGGATCCGCCGCCCCGGTCCCCGCCGGCCCCGAGGGCCCGGCGACCGTCCCGGAGCCGTGAACCGGGCGGCTCGCCCGGAGGGGAGGCGCGCCGCGCCCGCCGGAGGCCCCTACCCGTGCGCCCGGAACCACTCCAGCGTGCGGCGCAGCCCGTCCTCGAGGCCGACCTCCGGCCGCCAGCCCAGGGCCGCGGCCGCCGCCGCCGGGTCGATGCAGGAGCGGCGCTGCTCGCCGAGGCGGGCCGGCGCCACCACCGGGGGCGCGGTGGAGCCGGCGGCGCGCGACAGGACCGCGTGGAGCCGGAGGACGTCCGTCTCCACCCCGGTGCCGACGTTCAGCGCCCCGGAGAAGCCGCGCTCGGCGGCGAGCAGGTTGGCGCGCGCCACGTCCTCGACGAAGACGTAGTCGCGGGTCTGCCCGCCGTCGCCGAAGACGGTGCAGGGCCGGCCGGCCAGCAGCCGGCCGCAGAAGATGGCCACCACCCCGGCCTCGCCGTGGGGATCCTGCCGCGGCCCGTAGACGTTGGCGTAGCGCAGCGCCGCGAAGTCGATGCCGTGGCAGGCCCGGTAGACGCCCAGGTACAGCTCGCTCGCCGCCTTGCTCGCCCCGTAGACCGACACCGGCCGCAGCGGGTGGCCCTCCGGCGTGGGGAGCAGGTCGGTCTCGCCGTAGGCGGCCCCGCCGGAGGAGGCGAAGAGCACCCGGCGCACCGACCCGGCCCGCGCGGCGGCGGCGAGCAGGTTCAGCAGGCCGCCGACGTTGACGTCGGCGTCGTGGCGCGGCTCCTCCATGGAGCGGCGCACGTCGATCTGGGCGGCGTGGTGGCAGAGCACCTCGGGCCGCTCCGAGGCGATCACCTCGGCCGCCGCGGCGCTGCGCACGTCGCAGGGGTAGAAGCGGGCGCCCGCCGGCACGTTCTCGCGCTTGCCGGAGGAGAGGTCGTCGAGGACCGCCACGTCCCAGCCGGCCGCCAGGAAGCGATCGGCGATCGTCGAGCCGATGAAGCCGGCGCCGCCGGTGACGAGGATCCGCCGTGCCATGCGCCGGCTACTTCCGCCCGGCGACGTCGTCGAGGGAGAGCTGCCCGGGGAGGTTCTCCCGGTACCGCTCCAGCACCAGGTCGATCCCCTGCCGGATGTACTCGGCCACCGGCACCTTGGTGCGGTCGTGCAGCAGCTTCAGCCGCTCGTTCTGCTCGGGCGTGATGTACACGGTGGTGGAGATCTTCTTCCGGGCCATGCGATGCCGTGAACCTATGTGACGATGCATATGGTGTCAATTCCGCAACCGCCCGGCCCCTGGCCCTTTTCGGCGTGCCCGGCACCGGGTGCGCGGTAGAATCGTCGCCCGATGCGCCTTCCACTCCTCCTCGCCCTCGGGGCCGCGGCCTGCGCCTCGGCCTCCCGGGTGGCCGCGGCCGACCGGCCTCCCCCGCCTCCCGCTCCGCGGCCGGCCGTCCCGGCGCCCGGCCAGAAGCAGTCCGGCGAGATCCTCACCGCGC
>JAJZTO010000104.1 GCA_021848865.1 Myxococcales bacterium | reverse complement strand
CGCCTCGACGCGGTGGCGGCGGTGGACACCGGGCTGCGCAACGGCGTCCTCCTGGACCTGCGGCGCGGGGGCGCGGCGCGCGCGGACCACACCGCGGCCGAGGCGGCGCTGGCGCTGGGGCGCCGCCTGGGGTTCGACGAGGCCCACGCCCTGCAGGTCGGGGCGCTGGCGGTGACGCTCTTCGAGGACCTCGCCGCGCTCCACCGGCTCCCGGCCGCCTCGCGGCGCGTCCTGGAGACGGCGGCGGTGCTCCACGACGTCGGCAACGCGGTGAGCTTCCACCGGCACCACAAGCACACCTGGTACCTCATGGCCCACGCCGACCTGCCGGGCCTGGACGAGCGGGAGCGGGCCCTGGCGGCGCTGGTGGCGCGCTTCCACCGGCGCAGCTTCCCGGAGCGCCGCCGCGAGGACCTGCGCCACCTCCCGGACGGCGAGCTGCTGGCGCTGCGGAAGCTCGCGGCGCTGCTCCGGGTGGCCAACGCCCTCGACGCCTCGCACCAGCGGGCGGTGCGCTCGGTCGCGGCCACGCTCCGGGGCGGGAAGGTGCACCTCGCGCTGCGGAGCCGCGCGCCGCTCGACCTCGAGCTGTGGGACCTGGCCCGGGAGGCGGAGCCGTTCCGGCGCGTCTTCCGCAAGCGGCTCGAGGTCGGCGCCTCGGCCCGCTGACCGGCAAACTGTCGCGGAAGATTGGGACACAGCTGGGTCTACTGGGGCACATTTCCACGGTCCCGGATCCTCGAAACCTCCCAACCGACTGATCTTGCTGGAATGCCGTTCGGGCACACCGATTGCCTAGGTTCCGGGCAGAAGCGGGCAGCGGACTGCCCGCATACCAAGGGAGTCCACACATGAAGAAGCTGCTCGCCGCCCTCGTCGCCCTCGCCTTCGTCGCCCCGACCTTCGCCGAGGAGAAGGCCCCGGCCGCCGCTCCGGCCGCCGCCCCCGCCAAGGAGGAGAAGAAGGTCGAGAAGAAGGAGAAGAAGGCCGCCAAGAAGGCCGCCAAGAAGGGGCACAAGAAGGCCGAGAAGAAGGCCGAGAAGAAGGGCGAGGAGAAGAAGTAACTCCCCCGCTTCTCGCTTCACGCTTCTCGCTTCACCGGACCGGCCGCGGGCGACCGCGGCCGGTCCTTTTTTGCCCTCCGTGAGGGGTCCGGGACGCCCCCGGGGCCGCGCCGCGGACCGCCGTCCCGCGCGGCGGCCCGATCCTCCGTGCCGCGCAAGCTGGCGCCGCCGCAGGGGATTCCCGCCGAGGCGGCGATGCCGGGTTACTTCGTTGACACTGGCCCCGCGGCGCGTGAAATACCGCCCGCCGGGCTGCGTTGAAGGGCTCGACAGGGAGACCCATGTCCACGTCCCGCATCCTCGCCGACGTCTTCGTGTCGCCGGCGCGCGGCCTCGCGGCCGCCGCCGAGAAGAGGAGCATCCTCCCGCCGATCCTGATCGCGACCGCGATCTCGCTCGTCTTCGCGGCGGTGCTGGTCCCGCGGGTGGACTGGGAGAAGATGGCGCGGGCGCAGCTCGACCGGGTCGAGGCCTCGGCGCAGCTCACGCCCCACGAGGTCGAGGAGAAGGTGGCGACGGTGCGCAAGCTGGGAGCCGTCTCCACCTACGGCGGCGCCGCCGTGGGCAGCGCAGCCGTGGCGGTGATCGCCGCCTTCTTCCTGTGGCTGGGGCTGCGCCTCGCCGGCGCCCGGCCCGGCTTCCTCCCGACGCTCGCCGTCGCCTCCTGGGGCCTGCTCCCCGGGGTGCTGGCGCGGCTGCTGCTCCTCCCCGCGCTGCTCGCGCACCCGGCGGTGGACCCGCGGGAGGTGGGGGCGATGGCCCCGTGGAGCGCGGCCTGGTTCCTCCCCGCGGGGACGAGGCCCCAGCTCCTGGCGCTCGCCAGCTCGGTGAACCTCTTCAGCCTCTGGGTCGCCGTGCTGCTCGCCATCGGCATGGCCCACGTCGCCCAGGTGTCGCGGGCGCGGGCCGGGACGGTGGTGGGCGTGCTCTGGGCCCTCGCCACCGCGCTGCAGATGCTCGCCGCCGGCGCCACCGGCGCCTGACCGCCCCGCCCCATGCGAACGACCCTCGCCCTGCTCGCCGTCGCCGTCGCCGCCGCCTCGCCGCGGCCGGCCGCCGCCGCCCCGCTCACCCTCGACGAGGCGCTGGCCCTCGCCGCCCGCCAGAACGGCGACCTCGCCGTGGCCCGGGCCGCCCGCGACTCCGCCTCGGTGGACGCGTACGGGAGCTGGTCCGGCGTGCTGCCGCGCCTCGACCTCTCCGGCTCCTTCGGGCAGCAGTGGGTGGCCCGGCAGGACGCGGTCTACACCGTGCCGACCTTCGGCGGCACCGGGGCCCTGACCGGGTTCGCGCAGGAGGCGGTCACCATCCCGGCCACCCACTACGGCTCGAACCAGGTGGGCCTGACCCTGCGGTGGACGATCTTCGACGGGCTCTCCTCCTGGCGGGCCATCGCGGCGGCGCGGTCGGCGGCGCGCGCCGCCGACCGCTCGCTGGACGAGGCGGGCCTCCAGGTCTCCTTCCTCGTCACCAGCCGCTTCTACGAGGTGGTGAAGCAGGAGCGGATCCTGAAGGTGCGGGAGGAGTCGGCCGCCCGCTCCGACGCGCTGGTGCGCACCGCCGACGCCCTCTACGCCGCCGGGCGCGGCACCCGCGCCGACACCTTCGCCGCCCGCGTCAACCTGGGCAACGACCGGATCGCCGTCGAGGCCCAGCGGGCCCAGCTGGTCCGGGCCCGCGGCGACCTGGCGGTGGCGCTCGGGCGCGAGACCGACCCCGAGCTCGAGGTGGTGGCGCCGGCGGGGATCTCCGGCGCCGGGCTGCCGGGGCTCGCCGAGCCGCCGCCCATGGAGGTGCTGATGGCGCGCGCCCGGCAGTCCCGCCCGCTCCTCGCGGCCCGCCAGGGCTCGATCGAGGCGGCCGAGGCCCAGGCGGCGCAGGCCCGCGGCGCCTGGTGGCCGGTGCTCGGCCTGCTCGGCAGCTACAGCCGCCAGAGCGCCGACCTCGGCGGCTCCCGCGGCGTCTTCGGCGACCTCTCCTACCAGTACGTGGCCCTGGCCCAGGTGACGCTCACCTGGAACCTGTTCCAGGGGCGCCAGACGCTGGCGGCGGAGCAGCGGGCCGACGTCCAGGCCTGGCGGGCCCGGGTGGACGCGGCCCAGGCCGACCAGCTGGTCTCCTCCGAGATCGCCCGGGCCCGCTCCGCGGTGATCTCCCTGGCCCGGTCCGCGGCCCTGGCCCAGGACGCCCTCCAGGCCGCGGAGCAGGGGCTGACGCTCGCCCGCGAGCGGCTCGAGGCCGGGGTCGCGAGCCAGCTCGAGGTCCGCGACGCCACCCAGAAGCTGGCGGAGGCGCAGCTGGCGCTCACCTCCTCCCTCGTCGATCACGCCGTCGCCCGCGCCGACCTGAACCGCGCCGTGGGCGGCTCGCTCTAGAGGAACGCCATGGAAACCGCCCGCCAGTCCCCCGCGGCCCCGCCCGGTGCACCCGTCGCCGCCCTCCCGCCGCCGCCCGCCGCCCGCATGGGCTGGGGACGGCGCGCCGCCGCCGCGGTGGTGGTGCTGCTCGTCGCCGGCATGGTCTGGGCGTCGCTCAAGCCCAGGCAGGAGCCGCCCATCGGCGTCCAGACCACGACCGTGCGCCGCGCCTCCATCACCCGCAAGGTGGTGGCCGCCGGCAAGCTGCAGGCGGCCACCCAGGTGAAGCTCTCCTCCAACATCTCCGGCGACCTGCTGGAGCTGCCGGTGCGCGAGGGCGACGTGGTGAAGAAGGGGCAGTTCATCGCCCGCATCGACGCGCGCCGCTACGCCGCCCAGGTGCGGCAGCAGGAGGCGAACCGCGCCACCGCCGCCGCCGACGCCGCCGCCGCCCGGGTGGAGGTGGCCCGGCTCGGCAACGAGCTGCAGCGGGTGCAGAGGCTGGCCGCCGGGGGCAACGCCAGCGCCGCCGAGCTCGACAAGGCGCAGCAGGACCTGCGGGCCGCCGAGGCCCGGTCCCAGGCGGCCCAGGAGCGCATCGCCCAGGCCGAGGCGCTCCTCGCCGACGCCCGGCAGATGCTGGCCTACACCACCATCACCTCCCCCATCGACGGGGTCGTCACCTCCCGGCAGAAGCAGGTGGGCGAGCGGGTGCGCGGCGGCGAGCTGCAGGAGGACCCCATCGTCATCATCGCCACCCTCTCCAACATGGAGGTCAAGGTGGAGGTGGGCGAGCAGGAGGTGATCTACCTGCACCAGGGCGACCAGGCCGACGTGGAGATCGACGCCATCCCCGACAAGAAGTGGCCGGCCCAGGTGGTGGAGATCGCCAAGAACGCCACGGTGCGCAACGCCGGGACCGAGCAGGAGGTGACCACCTTCCCGGTCCGGCTGTCGCTGACGGTGGCGGTGCCGGGCGCGCTGCCGGGGATGAGCGCCCAGGCCTCGATCTCCACCGAGACCCACGCCAACACGCTGGTGGTGCCGCTCCAGGCGGTGACGGTCCGCACCGAGAAGGAGCTGAAGGGCGGGCCGGGGGCCAAGCCCGCCGCCGAGCCGGCCCCGGCCGCCGCCCCGGCCCCGCCGGGCGCGGCCAGGCCCCGGCGCGAGCTCCAGCGCAAGGTGGTCTTCGTGGTGGACAAGGGGGTGGCGCACCCGCGGCCGGTGGAGCTCGGGCTCGCCAGCGAGAACGAGGTGGAGATCGTCGAGGGGCTCAAGGAGGGCGAGACGGTGGTGGAGGGGCCGTACAAGGTGCTGGCCCGCGAGCTGGCCGACGGCAAGGCCACCCGGGCGCTGAAGCCGGGCGAGGGCGCGAAGATCCCATGACGCCGGACGGCGCGCTGCTCTCCCTCGACGGCATCACCCGCCTCTACCAGGTGGGCTCGGAGGTGGTGCGCGCCCTCGACGGCGTCTCCTTCGACGTCCAGCGCGGCGAGTGGCTGGCGGTGGTGGGCCAGTCGGGCTCGGGGAAGTCCACGCTGATGAACATCATCGGCTGCCTCGACACCCCCAGCGGCGGCGTCTACCGCGTCAACGGCCACGACGTCCGCGGCCTGGCCGACGACGCCCTCGCCGACCTGCGCAACCACGAGATCGGCTTCGTCTTCCAGACCTTCCAGCTCCTGCCGCGCTCGACCGCGCTCGCCAACGTCGAGCTGCCGCTGATCTACCGCGGCCTGCCGCGCCGGGAGCGGCGCCTCCGCGCCGAGGCGGCGCTGCGGTCGGTGGGGCTCGCCGACCGGATGCACCACCGGCCCAACGAGCTGTCGGGCGGCCAGCGCCAGCGGGTGGCCATCGCCCGGGCCCTGGTGGGGGAGCCCTCGCTGCTGCTCGCCGACGAGCCCACCGGCAACCTGGACAGCGCCACCGGCGAGGAGATCATCCGGCTCTTCGGCGAGCTGCACGCCCGCGGCCACACCCTGCTGCTCGTCACCCACGAGCCGCGCCTGGCGGCCCGCTGCCCGCGCGCCATCCGGCTCATGGACGGGCGCATCGTCGCCGACGGCCCGGGGCGCGAGGTGGCGGCCTTCGGGACCGCGCCGGTGGTGACCGCGTGAAGCCGGTCCGGCGCGCGCTGGCGGAGCTGCAGGAGAGCGTCCGCATCGCCCTGGGGGCGCTGGTCGGCAACCGGCTGCGCAGCGCCCTCACCACCCTGGGCATCGTCATCGGCGTCACCACCGTGATCGCCATCGTCGCCATCATCCAGGGGCTGAACCGCAGCTTCGAGCAGCAAGTCCAGGTGCTCGGCACCAACACCCTCTACGTGGACAAGTGGAAGTACCTGAACCTGGAGGGGGACTGGTGGATCTACCGGAACCGCCAGCCCATCGGCGTGCGGGAGCTGAAGGCCATCCTGCGCGAGTCGCAGGTGGCGGTGGCCGCCGCCCCCAGCGCCTGGATCCGGGCCCGGGTGGACCGGCTCGACAAGGAGCTCACCAGCGTCTCGGTGAACGGCACCAGCGGGGACTACCTGGCCGCCAACGGCGGCGGCGTCCGCGAGGGGCGCTTCCTGGTGGAGAGCGACGTGGACCTGGCGCGCCCCTCGGTGGTGCTGGGCTACGACATCGCCGACCAGCTCTTCCCGGGCCAGCCGGCCCCGGCCGTGGTCGGCCAGAAGGTGCTGGTGGCGGGCCACCCCTTCTCGGTGGTGGGGCTGCTGGAGCGGCGCGGCAAGTTCCTGGGCCAGTCGCTCGACAACCTGGTCCTCATCCCCTACACCACCTTCCAGCGCTACTTCGGGGCGCGCCGCTCCATCTCCATCGCGGTGGCGGCGCCGCCGGGGCGGCTCGGCGAGCTGGAGGACGAGCTCACCAGCATCCTGCGGCGCGTCCGCCGGGTGCCCCCGGGCAAGCCCGACGACTTCACCCTGAACAAGCAGGACCAGCTGCTCAAGGTCTACCAGGGGCTCACCACCGCGCTCTACGGGGTGGTCCTGGGCGTCGGGCTCATCACCCTGGTGGTCGGCGGCATCGGCATCATGAACATCATGATGGTCTCGGTGCACGAGCGGACCCGGGAGATCGGGGTGCGGCGCGCGCTGGGGGCGCGCCGCTCCACCATCCTGGCCCAGTTCCTGGTGGAGTCGGCGGTGGTGGCGGCCCTGGGCGGCGCCATCGGCACGGCGCTGGGCCTGGGCACGGCGCAGCTCATCGCCCTGGCCTCGCCGCTGGCCGCCGCCGTCACCTGGCAGGCGGTGGCGCTGGGGCTGGGCTTCAGCGCGGCCACCGGGCTGATCTTCGGCTCCTGGCCGGCCTGGCGGGCCGCCAACCTCGATCCGGTGGAGGCGCTGCGCTACGAATGACCTCGCTCCTCGACACCGTCTCGATGGCCCTCTCGACGCTGCGGTCCAACCCGCTGCGGTCGCTGCTCACCCTGCTCGGCATCGTCATCGGCGCCTCCACGGTGGTGGCGATGATGTCGCTCACCGAGGGCTTCCGGCTCAAGGTGACCAAGGACCTGGCGCAGCTCGGGGCCGGCTCCTTCCAGGTGCAGAAGTGGCCGGTGATGAGCTTCGGCCACGTCGACTGGCAGAAGTACGCCCGGCGCAAGAACCTCACCCGCGCGCAGGGCGAGGCGCTGCGGGACCTGCCCCACGTGGCCCACGTCTCCATCGAGGCCTGGAACCCGGGCGGCGAGAAGCTCTGGACGCGGGAGCGGGCCACCAAGCCCAACGTCCAGGTGGCCGGCGGCCTGCCCGACTACCAGTACGCCAACTACGTGGTGGTGGGGCAGGGGCGCTTCCTCTCCGACGTCGACTTGAAGTTGGGCCGGCGGGTGGTCTTCGTCGGGGCGGACGTCGCCGACCTGCTCTTCCCCGGCGAGGACCCGGTCGGCAAGGAGCTCCGCATCCGCTCCACCCCCTTCACCGTCATCGGGGTGGCCGAGCGGATGGGGACCGCCCTGGGGATCGAGTCGCGCGACGCCTTCGCGGTCGTGCCCATCAACGTCTTCGACCAGGCGCTGGGCCGGCCCAAGAACCACAACCTCGCCATCCAGGCCACCAGCCCCGAGGACGTGGGCAAGGCCATCGACGAGACGGTGGCGACGCTGCGGCGGCTGCGCAACGTGAAGCCCGGCGACGACAACGACTTCGAGATCTTCACCAACGACTCGGTCTCCGAGAGCTTCAACAGCCTGGCGGCGGTGGTGGCCGCCGCCACCTTCGGCGTCTGCGCCCTGGCGCTGCTGGTGGGCGGCATCGGCATCATGAACATCATGCTGGTGTCGGTGACCGAGCGGACCCGGGAGATCGGCGTCCGCATGGCGCTGGGGGCGCGCCGGGCCCGCATCCTGGCCCAGTTCGTGGTCGAGTCCACGGTGCTGGCGGCCCTGGGCGGCGTGGGCGGGGTCCTGCTCGGGGCGGCGGTGGCCGTCGCCGCCCGGGAGATCTGGCAGGTTCCTTCGAGCATCCCGGCCTGGGCGGTGGTACTCTCCCTCGTCTCCGCGTCCGGCAGCGGGCTGCTCTTCGGCATCTACCCTGCCGCCCGCGCCAGCCGGCTCGATCCGGTGGAAGCGATGCGGACGGAGTAGGACCCCCTCCCAGCGAGGCCGCGTGGACCGCCAGAAGCTGAAGAAGGAAATCCAGGGCTGGGCCCTCACCATCCTGGCGGTGCTCGCCTTCCGCACCTTCCTCTACGAGGCCGTCTACATCCCGTCGGGCTCGATGATCCCGACGCTGCAGGTCGGCGACTACGTGGTGGTGGAGAAGTGGGCCTACGGCGCCCGGCTGCCCTTCACCGCCACGGCGCAGGCCCTCTGGTCGTCGCCCCGGCGCGGCGACATCGTGGTGCTGCTCGCGCCCCCCGGCAACGCCCGCGGCGACGACCTCATCAAGCGGGTGGTGGCGGTGGGCGGGGACACCGTGGAGATCCGGGACGGCGCGCTGGTCCTCAATGGCACGCCGGTGC